>JACPTJ010000032.1 GCA_016192835.1 Betaproteobacteria bacterium | reverse complement strand
GCGGCGCGCCGATTCGAATTTGCCTTTCGCGCGGCACGCATCGATGGCCAAATATTTCGCGTCCGATGCCGCGATGAAGGCGACCACCAACGCCGTGCAACTGCGGGGCGGGCATGGCTACACCGCGGAGCATCCCGTGGAGCGGATGATGCGGGACGCCAAAGCCATTCAGATTTTCGAAGGTGCGAACGAGTTGCAGCGAGCCTTGGTATTCCGGGCGTTGAGAAAGGAGCGCGCATGAGCGCCGGCTCCATCGAACGCAGATCTGCCGGCGCGGTTGCCGTGCTGAAATGATCATCGATTTCCACGTGCATTTGTTCGCCGCAGGGCACCTGCCCAAGCGCTGGTTCAGTTCAATTGCGGCGCATCTGGCTGCGCGCAAGCCGGGAACGGTCGATCAAAACGCTCTCGCCCAACGTCTCGAGGCGAGGATACTCGATCCGGACGCCGCCTATCTGATCAAGGATATGGACGACGCAAAAGTGAATCTGGTGATCAGCCACCCGCTGGATTACGGCCTCGCCCTGGGGGAGCCGGAGGCGTCCATGGAAAAGATCGTAGAGCACAATGCGGCGCTGCAGGCGCGCCATCCGAACCGTTATTTTTCCTTTACCTCGATCGATCCGCGGCGGCCGGGCGCGCCCGAATTCATCCGCGCTACGAGCAGAAAATACGGGTTGAAAGGATTGAATCTGTATCCCCCGGCCGGCTTCGACCCGGCCTCCCCCGAATGCATGAAGGTGTGCCGGATCGCCCTCGAAGAAGATCTTCCCGTGCTGTTCCACACGGGAGGAGCCAACTTCCCGATGAAACCCCGGTATGGCAGCCCGCACCTGTTGGGAGACGTGCAGGCCGAGCTGCCGGACCTGAAGGTTATTCTCGGGCATGCGGGATTTCCCTATCAATGGGACGAAGCGATAACGGTTGCCCGGCGCAACCCCAATGCCTACCTGGAGATTTCGCAATGGTACAAGCTGGCGTCGCGCGATTACCCGAAATTCGCGGCGATCCTTGCCGAGGCGACGTCGGAAGTCGGTGCGGACCGCGTGCTGTTCGGGAGCGACCATTTGACGGGTCCCGGCATGGCGAATTCGAAGTCCGACCTGGTGTCCTGGATCGACTGTATTCGCCGGCTGCCTGAAGAGAACGCCCGTTTTACGGCCGCTGACGTGGACCTGATTCTCGGCCGCAATGCCCAACGCCTGCTCAAACTGGAAGGAGTACCACTTGCGTAAGTCGCTCGCCGGAATACGGATTCTGGACCTGACCAGTTACCTTTCGGGTCCTTTCGCCACCATGACGCTGGCCGGTCTCGGCGCAGACGTAATCAAGGTGGAGCGCCGTGACGGAGGAGATCCGGCACGAACGTTTCCGCCGTTTTGCGGATCCGGAGGCACTGCTTTGATCGAGCCCGCATCCGAGCAGGACGAGAGCGTGGCGATACTCAAGCGCAACCGCGGCAAACGCAGCCTCACCCTTAATCTCGACTCGCCGGAAGGCAGAGAGCTTTTTCTCAGGCTGGCTGAAAAATCAGACGTGGTCATCGAGAATCTCGCCCCCGGTGTGATGGACCGGTGGAAACTCGATTACGACGTCCTCGCGGCACGAAACCCGCGGGTGATAATGTGCTCCATTTCCGGCTACGGCCGGCGCGGCCCCAAGCAGGACTTGCCCGCTTTCGACCCTATCGTGCAGGCGAGCTCGCTCACGATGGCATCGAACGGTTATGCGGACCGGGCGCCGACCCGCACGGGAATCAGCTTCGGTGATACCGTGCCCGCGCTTTACGCCGTGATCGGGATATTGGCGGCGTTGAAGGAGCGGGACCGCACTCAGCGCGGCAAGAAGATCGACGTCGCCATGCACGATTCCCTGGTGGCAATGCTGATGATAGAGCCGGTCGAGGCCCAACTCGCCTGGAACTTTCCGTTACGCACCGGCAGCAAGATACCGCGGTTGGCGCCCTGCAACGTCTACCCATGCGTGGATGGATACGTCGCACTCAATGCGGCACCCCCTCGTCTCTGGCAACGTCTCGCGAAACTCATCGGCGCCGCGGACCTGGAAGATCCTGCCCTGGTTCCGCTGGCCCGGCGTCTGCAACGTCATGAATGGATCGACACCCGCGTGGCAGGGTGGGTTGCGCAATTCACGGTCGAGAATCTGATTGAGCTTACCGCCAAAAACGGCATACCTTGCGGCAAGGTCGTCGAGGATCTGAACGAACTCATTGCAGACCCGTCGCTGGGAGAGCGGGGCATGCTGCGGCCGCTGGAACATCCCGGCCTGGGCGTGCTGCCGGGGCTGTATGCTCCGTCGATCCCGATAGGTACCGACGTCGAAGGGTCGGTTTCTTTGACCCGGGCCCCGCTTCTCGGCGAGCATACGTTTGCCATCCTCGGCGAGGAGCTGGGCCTGGATGCCGCGGAGCTTCAGAACCTGAGCCGGGCCGGCGTCATTTAGGCACTCTTAAAACCACAGCAACGGAGCCGCTAGCAAATGAATTCATATCCGATCATCGACAGTTGGTGCAACCTGTTTACGCCCGCCTCGATCCGCAAGAACTTCATCGAAAACCCCGAACTCGCGCACATCGTAAAGTGGTGGCATATGGACGACCGGATGCGGGGCTGGACACCGGCGGAAT
>JACPTJ010000031.1 GCA_016192835.1 Betaproteobacteria bacterium | reverse complement strand
TCCACCAGCAGGCGGCTCGCCTCCACGCGCACCGCCATCTCGCCCAGCTTCAACTGGATCGCCTGATGCTGACAAATAGGCTTGCCGAAGGTCTTGCGCTGCTGTGCGTACGCCAGCGCCTCCTTCAGCGCGGCGCTCATGGAGTCGGTCGCGTACGCGCAGGTGCGCAAGACTTTCGGCAAGCCGATCGCCGAGCACCAGGCGATCCAGCTCAAGCTTGCCGACATGGCGACCCGCGTCGAGGCGGCGCGTCTGCTCGTCGAACAGGCCGCGCGCGCGTATGACGAAGGCCGGCGCTGCGACATGGAAGCGGGCATGGCGAAATTGTTCGCCTCCGAGGCGGCGCTGGAAAACGCGACGGACGCGATGCGCATCCACGGCGCCTACGGCTATTCGAAAGAGTTCAACATCGAGCGTTACTATCGCGATGCGCCACTGCTATGCATCGGCGAGGGCACCAACGAGATGCAGCGCATCATCATTGCGAAGCAGCTCGTCGAGCGGAATCCGGTTTGATGAGCCAGGCATTGCCTTTGGCCGGATTGCGTATCGTCGCGGTCGAGCAATACGGCGCGGGGCCGTGGGGCACGCTGTATTTTTCAGACCTCGGCGCCGAAGTCATCAAGGTCGAGAATCCGGCCGGGGGCGGCGAGGTTGGCCGGGGGGTCGGACCGCATTTTTTCGGTCCTCACGATAGCCATTTTTTTCAGACTTTCAGCCGCAACAAGAAAAGCATCGCGCTCGACTTGAAGCACGCGGCCGGACAGCGCGTGCTGCACGATCTGGTGCGCACGGCGGACGGCGTATTCGATAACCTGCGCGGCGATCTGCCTGCGAAGCTCGGACTGACCTATGATGCACTGAAGGGCATCAATCCGAAAATCGTCTGCGCGCACTTGTCGGCCTACGGCCGCGAAGGCTCACGCGCGGCCTGGCCCGGTTACGATTACCTGATGCAGGCCGAAGCGGGTCACATGTCGCTGACCGGCGAGCCCGACGGGCCACCGGCGCGCTACGGCTTGTCGGCAGTCGATCTGATGACCGGACTCGCGGCGGCATTTGCGCTGTTGGCGGGCATCACCGGCGCGCGCACGAGCGGCATCGGGCGCGACGTCGATGTTTCGCTGTTCGATCTCGCCTTGCATAACCTCAATTATCCCGCGACCTGGTATCTCAACGCGGGGGACGTCACCGGCCGTGCGGCGCGCAGCGGCCATCCTTCGCTCACGCCGAGCCAGCTTTACCGCACCGCAGACGGCTGGATCTTCATCATGTGCAACAAGGAAAAATTCTGGCGCGCGCTGGCCGGATTGCTGGGCAAACCCGCGTGGGCCGACGATCCCGAATTCGCCACCTATGTGGCGCGCCTGAAGAACCGCGACCGGCTCACGCGCATGCTCGACGCAGCGCTGATGACACACGACACGGCACATTGGTTGCAACAACTTTCCGGCAAGGTGCCGGTGGCGCCGGTGAACAATATCGCCGAAGCGCTTGACAGCCCGTTCGTTAACGAGCGCGGCGCAATCGGGGAATATTTTTATCCCGATGGCCGCAGCGCGCGCATGGTGGTGAATCCGATTCGCTTGCCCGGCGTGAAGCTTCCCGCGCGCGCCGCGCCGGCATTGGGAGCGGATACCGATGCACTGCTCGAAGAACTGCATTACGACGCCGCGCGCATTGCCGAGCTCAGGCGCAACAATGTGATCAAGTAACGCGTGGGCGGTCTGCTGCGCTGCAAGGCGGGGGCACTGGCTGCTGGCCCGCTCCCGCAGATGCGAAGCTCAGCTCACCGGGACGCTTTCCTGCAAGTATGGCCGGCGGGCGCGGTTCGGAGGATAATGTCGTCATGAACGACGAAAAGCCCATTTCAGAACAGCCAATCGAATCACCGCCCCTCGAACCTCAGGTCCCGGATCCGCGGCGCCGGTTGCGCGAACTCCTCGCCATTCCCGAACGCGAACGCACCGACGCGGTATGGGACGAAATCATCGCACTCGAAATCCAGCTGGCTCCCGGAAACCGTGCGACTTCACCGCAGGCGGACGTTGGTCGCCGTCAGGAACCGGGCCGTCGCCAGGAATCGGGACGGCGTCCGGAGCAGGCGCGGCGGCAGGAGCAAGGATCCGGCGCGAAGCCGGCCAAGCGCTTCTTCAAGAAGCACAAGCGCGGTCCAGGGACGCCAACCCAGCGCTAAACCTGATGGACTTCCGGCGTCGATCATGACGCCGGCGCGCTACTGAATTCGCGGGGCGGGCGGCGGGTTGCTCCGACGCATCAGCGCAGCCCGCTTCTCGGCGTCGCGAGCCGCACAGGCCTCGGCCGTCGCGAGCACGACGATCGCCCATTCATCGACGGGCACATCGATCATCTTGCCGTCCAGCGGAACCGCGGCAGTTCCCGCAGCCACGCCTGCGGCAAAGGCCTCGCGCACGCGCTTGTTCCAGGTAACCAATTCGGCGGTGGGAGTGAACGCAGCGTTGACCGGCCCGACCCAGCTCGGGTGCGGGCAGATCACGCCTTTCATGCCGAGGTTGCGGGCTTTCGTTGCCAGTGTATGGATCTCCGGCTCAGGCATCTCACGCGGCAGCGCGCTCAGCGGGTATGCCATGCCGACCGGGTTTACTTTGGCAGCGGTGGCTTCGACGGCCAGGCGGCCCCGGGCATAAACAAAAGGGTCGTACTCGGGCAGAAGCGCTATGCCCAGATCATCTGCCAGATCGATCTCGTCCAGTCCAACCTGCGTGATGCGCGGGCTCGCGGTGATGATGGTCCGGATGTTCCACACCGCGCGGGCTGATTCCAGCAGCACAATGAAACACAGTGACCCGACGGCCATCCCGCGTTGGCGTTCGAGCGCCGCCACAATCTCCGCCGCCTGCGTCACGTCCGCAGCGGACTCGACCCTCGGGAGCATGATGCCGCGCAATCCCGGCCACACGGATGCCTCGAGGTCGGCGCGCAGGAAGGATTTATTCACCCGCACGAAGACCTCGGCCGCACCTTGCCCAGTTGGTACGATAACCTCCTTGACCAGGCCACGCGCCTCAGCCTTGCGCGCTGCGATGACACCGTCTTCCAGATCAAGCGTGATCGCGTCGGCATTGTGGCGCCACGCCTGGCTGACCAAATCAGGATCAGTGACGGGCACCATGAGATTCGAGCGTCGAACGAGTATGGCCATCGTGACTTCCGCGTTATTTCCCCAAAACAGGCGTGCTGTTTCGCTCATGCCTCGCCCCGGTATTGGATGGACTTTTCAGAATCCTGCGGCCTTATATTTATACTATACTCTCCAAGTCTCATAACTTGTCTCCGGCGTTCTGGCGAATTACAGAAAAGAAGTTACTCGAAAAGGAGGTTGGCCATGAGGAATTCTTCCGGCTTGCGTGTTGTTCTCACCCTTGCCGCCGCTGCGATGGCGGCGACCACCCAGTTTGCGGCTGCGCAGGAGCGCGCTTTCCCGACCCGCCCCATTGAATTGATCGTGCCTTTTGCTCCGGGCGGCGGTAGCGGGATCACCGGCGAGGTAATAAAAAAAATAATTTCCGATGAAAAGCTGTCGCCGCAGCCGCTTACGATCACCTTCAAGCCGGGCGCCTCCGGGCAGGTTGGCTGGACCTATCTGGCGACCCGGAAGGGAAACGCGCATACCATAGCCACCGCCACCGCCTCGTTCAGCTATGGCTTTGTACAGAAACAAATGCAGGTCGCGCCGGAGGATTTCACGCCCATCGCGCTGATGCTCGTAGACACCCAGCTCATGGCGGCTTCCCCGCAATCCGGCTTCAAGACCATGCAGGACGTGATCGATGCCTCCAGAAAGAACCCCAATTCGGTGAAAGTCGGAGGGACCGGTGCATCCGGCTCGGACGCCAATCTTGCCGCAATGATTACCTCCGTGGTGAAAATCAAGCTGAACTACATCCCGTTCAAGAGCGGCGGGGAGGTCAACGCCGCGATTCTGGGCGGGCATGTGGATGTAGCGCTCGGCAACCCCAATGAGCTCGCCGGCTATGTCGAGGCCGGGAAACTCGTCCCGCTCGCAGTTTTCACGGACGAGCGGGTACCGGGTCTCAAGGATGTACCGACGATGAAGGAAGTCGGCCACAACGTAATCTCCCACTCGGCGCGCGGCATCGTGGCTCCCGCGGGCCTCGCCAAACACGAAGTACAGTTCCTCGTCGAGTTGATGAGGAAAGTCACCCAGTCCAAAGGATGGGCGGAATATGCCGGCAAGAACATGATGACGGTGAAATTCCTGGGTGGTGCCGATTACGCAAAGTTCCTCGCTGACGAACGGGCAAACCTCACCGCGGTCCTGAAGTCGATGGGTAAGCTCTAGCGGGTTGACGCAGAACTCCACAAACCGTTCGTATTGAGCCCTTCGACCGGGCTCAGGACAGGCGTAGCGCAGCGGGGTCGAAATACGAATGGCCAATCAATAGGCAGCTTGTTCACACTTCGACTCCGCGCTTGCGCGCTACGCTCAGTGCGAACGGAGTCTTGCTTCAAGCTACCAGACCTCGGGGGGAGGAATGAATAAGGGTGAAGCAGTCGCAGGCGCCGTGTGCGTGGCGATCGGGGTATTGATGTTGCTGGAATCCATCAAGTTTCCCTATTTTGTGGAGGGCGTTCCGGGACCGGGGTTTCTGCCGCTGTGGATATCCCTTGGAATTATCGGCGCCGGTCTCGTGCTGGCCGTGAAAGGAATTCGGCCCCGCTTGGTGCTACAGGAAGGAATAACGTGGCCGGAAGCGGCCGGATGGCGGCGGGTGGGACTGATGCTCGGTGCTTTGGCGGTCTCGCTACTGCTGCTGGAAATACTCGGCTTCATGGTGACCACTACCCTGTTCATGGCGGTGGTGGTTTTTGGCCTCGGGGTTCGTTCGTGGCGGATGTTGGCAGCAGTCCCGCTCCTATCGGCGGTCGGACTCTACGCGATATTCGCGGTGTGGCTGCGCGTGCCGCTGCCCAAGGGCATTCTTGCTTTTTTCGGGTGATGGCCGGCGGCTTCCATGGATTTCATCAGTAACCTCGGCATAGGGTTTTCCGTCGCATTCACGCCCATCAATCTGGTGGTCGTGACCCTGGGAGTCATAGTCGGGACGGTCATTGGCGCGTTACCCGGGATCGGCCCGGTCGCCGGCCTCTCCATCCTGATCCCTCTTGCCTTCGGGATGAACCCGACCTCAGCCATGATCCTGATGTGTGGTGTCTACTACGGTTGCATGTATGGGGGAACCATCACCTCGGTGTTGATGAACGTTCCGGGCGAGTCTTCCTCGATCATGACTTGCCTGGACGGTAACGCGATGGCCCGCAAGGGCCGGGCCGGGCCGGCACTGACCATTGCAGCCATCGGGTCATTCATCGCGGGGACGTTCAGCGTCGTCATGCTGACGCTGTTGGCGCCCCCCATTGCCGAGACCGCCCTCAGATTCGGGCCGCCGGAATACTTCGCCTTGATGTTGCTGGGCCTCTCGGCGATCAGCGGGCTGACGGGAACATCGAGGGCGAAAGGCTATGCCATGGCATTCATTGGCCTGGCATTGGCAATGGTCGGTCTGGACCCGATCGGGGGCGCCCCGCGGTTTACATTCGGCAGTCTCGAATTGATGGATGGGATCGGCTTTCTGCCCGTCGCCGTCGGCATGTTCGGACTCGGCGCTGTCCTGGGAATGGTCGACCAGCTTCTGGAGATTCAGGTCATGAAGACCTCGCTCCGGGACATGCTCATCACCAAACAGGACATCAAGGATAGCGCCATGCCGATCGTGCGCGGCGGCATCATCGGGTTCGTGATCGGGGTGCTGCCGGGAGCAGGCGCCACGATCGCCACTTTCCTGGCCTATGCCGCGGAGAAGCAAATCTCCAAGACACCTGAGTTGTTCGGCACGGGCATGATCGCAGGCGTCGCTTCCCCCGAGGCGGCCAACAACGCTTCTACGGGCGGAGCAATGATCCCTCTGCTCACGCTCGGCATTCCGGGTTCCGGCACAACTGCCGTGATGCTCGGGGTCCTCACGCTTTTCAGTTTGCAGCCGGGGCCGCTTTTGTTCAGCAAGAACCCGGACTTCGTCTGGGGCCTCATCGCCTCGATGTACATCGGGAATGTCATGCTGCTCGTGCTCAATATTGCATTCGTTCCCGCCTTCGTGGCGGTGTTGCGGATACCGTACAAGGTGCTGGCTCCTCTCATCGCCATCTTTTGCGTGGTGGGCGTCTACAGCGTGAATTACAGCATATTCGATCTGTGGGTGATGCTGGCGTTCGGCGTGATCGGATACCTGACGAACAAAATGGGCTATCCGCAGGCGCCTCTGGTGCTGGCCCTGGTGCTGGGCGGGCAACTGGAGGTATCGCTGCGGCAATCCCTGAAGATGTCGGAGGCCGACGTCTCGACCTTTTTTACGCGTCCCATTTCCGCCACGATCATGGCGGTTGTGATCATCATCGTTCTGTGGCCGGTTCTGAACCGGTTTCTTTTCAAGCCCGTTTCAAAAGGTCTAAAAGCGTGAGGTCGCGGGAACGAGCCACCGCATGAAATGCCTGCGTGCCCGCGTATTGCAAGCGTAACGTTCGCTGCGTAAAATAATGTGAAGGAGTCACACATGGCGACCAATCTTTCCCTGGATCCCGATCTGATCGACCGGGCGCTGGAAGTCAGCGGTGAACGCACCAAGAAGGCGGTGGTTACTCGCGCGCTGGAAGAGTTTATCGCCCGCCGCAAGCAAAAGCGCCTGATCGATTTGATGGGTAAGCTCGAATGGGACAATTCGTTCGACTATAAGGCCGAACGCTCCCGCAAGTGACCTTGTTCGTCGATACCAGCGTCTGGTCGCTCGCATTCCGTCGCGACGTGGCCTCAAACGCTCCGGAGGTACGCGCGTTGCGCCACGCCTTAGAGACGGACGAAACCATTGTGACAACGGGGCTGATCCTGCAAGAACTGCTGCAGGGCTTCGCCGGTCCTCGTGCACGCAAAGACATCATCGATCGGTTCACAGCGTTGCCGCTCCTCACACCGGATCGGCAGGATCACATCGACGCCGCGGAGTTGCGAAACCGCTGCCGTCGCGCCGGGGTGCAGATCAGCACCATCGATGCCCTGCTCGCGCAACTCTGCATCCGTCACGGACTGACGCTGCTTACGACCGACCACGACTTTGTCCTGGCTGCCGCGCACTGCCCACTGCGGGTCTGGAAACGATCTCATTAGCGATCATCGTGCGTGCGGTGACTTACAGCGAACAACAACTTACGCTCTGGGTCGCTTTCTGCCACGTCGCTAACCGGCCAGTAGCTGCCATTCGACATCGAAGCTCAAAGTACGTTGAAGACGGCCCGGCCGCGGCTGACGAACGCTCATTGCAAGACTACTGGAAACGACCGCGGGCATCACCGTTACTAATCAGACACCGATGACATGCGAAATGGCTATCGCTTTAGCGTCCGTCTCTTAGGCGCTTTCTCGCGCATCTGTTCCAGGCGGGTGAGGGCTTCTCTTTTGCCCAAGCGCCGAATAGACGCGAGGGCGGACAACTGCGCTCTGCGGGGGCGTGAGGTGCCGTGCTCCCACTTGTAGATCGTGTGGCCCGTCACACCAACGAGCTTGCCATAGTCTGCCGCCGAGATCCCCAGGCTCCTGCGCTGTGAAATGACACCCTTTGAAGTAAAGCGGACTATTGCCGAATCAGTTTCGGTAATTTGGAGCGAACGATCCTTGCCAACCCGGCGCTCAAGGCGGGCCGCTTCAGATTTGAGTTCGGAGGCGTGGCGCTTCAGTTCGGCGATATCTCTTCGGAACTGGGCCGATGCTTTCCGCAATCCCTGCGTCTGACTCCGGATTTCCCTGCGGGCAAGCCGTGTGATCTCTTGTCTAAACGTGACCGCTATATTCGGCATCTTTATTTTCCTTTCTGTTGGTATTCAGGCAATACTACCAGCACAAGCATCGTTGCAACAACACATGATTACGTGTGCAGCGATCAGCCGCCCGTGTATTTGCAGAACGACTGCGCGGCCGGGTTGAAGGGTTCAGACTCCCGGAACTTACTCAACGGCAAACTGTAGTGCGAACTTAACGCGCTTCAGGTCTCCCCGACCAAGACCATTGAGACATTCGAACAGCAGCTTTGTTCCATCAGCGATAGGCCGAGTTCGGCCATTATGCGCATATCGAAACTATGCGCAGGTGCAATGACATCCATCGCGCAGACCCAGGACTGGCGCGGCGTTTGGCGAGGTGCGTCAACTTTGACATGAACATAGTTTCCGAAAGCACGTGCAATGGCAATCCCACTTCAGGAGGTCGCCAGGTATATTGTTCATCCCTCTCGCCCGATCCGAGGATGCGCCGGTTCTGGGCTCCGGACTCGCTCGTGCGGTTTCTGCAGATGCCATAACTATGCACAGATCGCGCCGGTCTTGAACGCTCAGCGCCATAGGGGCCGGTGCCGTCGATCTCACCCACCTGCGCATAGTTTCGATATGCGCATAGGGGTCGATACCGGCCGATCGCGTTTCCATAAAGCAGCCGTTCAATACGACCAGGCAGTTGTGAGTCGGTTTGAGATGTTCGCGACGATCCGGGAATTGGATCGTCCGGGTTCGCAGGAATGTGATCCTGCTCCCGGTGATCGCTACCCGCGCGGTTTGACCCACGTTTCCGACCATGCCAGGCATGCGCTCGTCGACTGGCGATC
>JACPTJ010000045.1 GCA_016192835.1 Betaproteobacteria bacterium | reverse complement strand
CGCCGCACCCGCGCCGGCGGCACTGGTTGAAAAGAAATAACCACAGCTAAATTTTCGGTGTAGGGTGCGCTTGCGCACCGATTGCCGGATGGTGCGCAAGCGCACCCTACACCAATTGCAATTTCCCGTGGCTTGCCGTGGGGATAGGCGCAGGGCACGCGGAGCAACTTAATCGCGCAGTCAGGCCGTCGCAGATTCGCTGCCGTCCGATTTGAACGGGCTGTGCGCGCCGAGCTCATCGACGTAGGCCGCGATGCCGCGCGACTCGCGCCGCAGGAAATCCTCGACCGCCGCGGCGAACTCCGGATGCGCGAGCCAGTGCGCGGAATGCGTTGCCACCGGCAGCAGCCCGCGCGCGATCTTGTGTTCGCCCTGCGCGCCGCCCTCGAAGCTGGCGATGCCGTGGGCGATGCAAAACTCGATGACCTGGTAGTAGCAAGCCTCGAAATGCAGCGCCGGATGGTATTCGAGCGCGCCCCAGTACCGGCCGCACAACCGCTGTCCATTATGGATGTTGAGCGAAGCGGCGATCGGCGTGGACTCGCGCATGGCGACGATGAGCAGGACGTTTTCCGGCATCGAGTGGCCGAGCGCGCGAAAGAAGTCGAGGTTGAGGTAGGGTGTCGAGCGATGCTGGCGATAGGTCTCGCGATAACAGCGGTTGAAAAACCCCCAGAGCGCGTCCGTGACGGCGCTTCCCGCAAACCACTCGCAGTGGATGCCGGCATCATGCACGCGGCGCCGCTGCTGCCTGATCTTCTTGCGTTTGTCGTGATTCAGCGTCGCCAGGAAGCCGTCGAAATCCGCATAGCCGTGATTGCGCCAGTGAAACTGCACGCCGTGGCGCAGCATCAGTCCGCCATCCTGCATTTCAGCCGCCTGCCCGGCAGGCGGAAACAGGCAGTGCAGCGACGATGCCCCCGTCTCGCGCGCCAGTTCGAGCGCGGCGTCGAGCAATAGCCGGCGCTGCCCGCTATTCGCGGCAAGCAGGCGCTGGCCACTCACCGGAGTAAACGGCACCGCGTTGAGCAGTTTCGGGTAGTATCTCAGTCCGTGGCGCTGGTAGGCGTCCGCCCACGCCCAATCGAATACGTACTCGCCGTAGGAGTGGGCCTTCAGATAAAGCGGCATGGCGCCGGCAAGCCTGCCAGCCTCGCGCAGAACCAGGAAACGCGGCGCCCAGCCGGTGGCAGCGCCGGCGCAGCCGGTTTCATGCAGCGCGTGCAGGAATTCGTGACGCAGAAACGGGTCGTCACCAGCAAGCCGGTTCCAGTCGCGAGCCGCAATCGCGGCGAGCGAGTCGCGCACTTCGACGACGGACCCGGGCGTCTTCATTCAGCCAATGATATATTAGCGTTGTGAAAATCGCGATTGCCCAGTTTAAGTGCACGGTCGGCGATCTCGGCGGCAACGTCGAGCGCATCCTTGATTTCGCCGCGCGCGCGTGCGCCCAGGGGGCGGATTTGATGGTCACGCCCGAACTTGCGCTGTGCGGTTATCCGCCCGAAGATCTGTTGCTGCGCAGCGATTTTTACCGCAGTTGCGACGCGGCGCTCGAGCGGTTGGCGGCGCAGGTCACCGGCATCACGCTCGTCGTCGGACATCCGCGCCAGGTCGACGGCAAGCGCTATAACGCGGCATCGGTGATCCAGAACGGCCGCGTCACCGCCACTTATCACAAGCATGCGCTGCCCAACTACACGGTATTCGACGAAGAGCGCTATTTCGACTCGGACGACAGGCCGTGCGTATTCCATGCCGGCGGCGTCAATTTCGGCGTCAACATCTGCGAGGACACGTGGGGCAAGCAGGGCCCGCTGCTTGCGAGTCCCGGCGCCGGCGGCAGGGAACTCAACCTGGGAATCAATATTTGCGCCGATTCATGGGCGGCTGTGGCGCCGCGCGCGGCACGCGCGGCCGGCGCCGAGGTACTGTTGGTGCTCAATGCCTCGCCCTATCATGTGCGCAAGCAGCATTCGCGTTACGACGTGATGCGCAAACGCGTCGCCGAGAACGGCGTGCCGCTGATCTACGTCAACATGGTCGGCGGCCAGGACGAGCTCGTCTTCGACGGCGCGTCGTTCGCGCTCAGCCGCGCGGGCGAGCTCATGCACCAGCTGCCGCTGTTCAAGGAGGCGCTGGGGATAGTGACCATCGAGAACGGCGACGCGCAACGGGGTGAGATTGCGCCGGAGCACCCGCTCGAGGCCGAGGTCTATGACGCGCTGTGCCTGGGAGTGCGCGATTACGTCGGCAAGAACGGTTTTCCAGGGGTGCTGCTCGGCTTGTCGGGCGGCATCGATTCGGCGCTGACGCTGGCGGTCGCCGTCGACGCGCTGGGCGCCGACAAGGTGCGCGCGGTGATGATGCCGTCGCAGTATACCGCGAGCATCAGCCGCGAGGACGCGCGCGCGCAGGCCGAGGCGCTCAAGGTGCGCTACACCGAGATCGCGATCAAGCCGATATTCGACACATTTCTGGCCGCGCTGGCGGCGGAGTTCGAGGGGCTGGCGCAGGACACCACCGAGGAGAACCTGCAGTCACGCATCCGGGGCACGCTGCTGATGGCTTTGTCGAACAAGGGGGGATCGATCGTGCTCACCACCGGCAACAAGAGCGAGATGGGAACCGGCTATGCGACGCTCTATGGCGACATGGCGGGAGGCTTCGGCGTGTTGAAGGATATCAGCAAGATGATGGTCTACCGCCTGGCCAACTACCGCAATGGCATTTCGCCGGTAATCCCGCAGCGCGTGATTACGCGCCCGCCCTCGGCCGAGTTGAGGCCGAACCAGGTTGACCAGGACAGCCTGCCGCCCTATGAGGTGCTGGACGCGATCATGGAGGCCTATGTCGAGCACAACCGCGGGCCGCGCGAAATCGAGGCAGCCGGTTTCGCCCGCAAGGATGTCGAGCGCGTGATCCATCTGCTGCGGATCAGCGAATACAAGCGGCGCCAGGCGCCGGTCGGTATCCGCATCACCCCGCGCGGCTTCGGCAAGGACTGGCGCTATCCCATCACCAACAAGTACCGCCATCAGGGCGAGTAACGACGGGTGATTTATCTCGTTGCCGCCAGGCCTTATACTATGTCCTGAAACCGGCCGCGTCGCGCAGCCGGTCGTGAGGAGGCAGAGAGGGTTTAATGAAAAAAATCGAAGCGATATTCAAGCCGTTCAAGCTGGACGAGGTGCGCGAAGCGCTTTCCGAAATCGGCATCAGCGGCTTGACCGTGACCGAAGTCAAAGGTTTCGGCCGCCAAAAGGGCCATACCGAGTTGTACCGCGGAGCCGAGTACGTGGTGGATTTCCTGCCCAAGGTGAAAATCGAAGTCGTGGTCCCGGAGACCATGCTCGAGCGGGCCGTCGATGCCATCGTCAAGTCCGCGCGCACCGGCAAGATCGGCGACGGCAAGATATTCATCACCAGCGTCGAACAGGTGATCAGGATCCGTACCGGCGAAACCGACGAAGCCGCGATTTAGTGATTAGAAGCCATCTCAAAAATCCCCTCTCCCCCTTTTTTGGGGGAGAGGGTTAGGGTGAGGGGGCGAGTAAAAATCTTGTTTTCTGCTATGAACAGGAGCGAAATCGTTTCCCCTCACCCCAGCCCTCTCCCCACTAACGCGGGGCGAGGGAGTGTTTTTGAGACCGCCTCTAGCTAGTCAGAAGCCTGCTTCACGCCTTACGCCTCTCGCTCTTCAAGAGCACCATCACCGCGCCGCTGCCGCCGTCGACTTGGCGCGCCTGGCAGAACGCGAGCACTTCGTCGCGCTGGATCAGCCAGTTTGCGACTTTGGTTTTCAGCACCGGCTCGCGGTTTTTCGAGCGCAATCCCTTGCCGTGAACGATACGCACGCAGCGCGCGCCGTTGCGGACGCAGGCATTGAGAAACTCCACCAGCAGCGAGCGCGCCTCGACCGAAGTAAGCCCGTGCAGGTCCAGTTCGTCCTGGGTTACCCAGTGGCCGCGGCGCAGCTTTCTCAGGATTTGGCGCGACAGACCGTTGCGAAGGTAAACCAATTCCTCGCCGGTCTCCGTCCCGATGTCCCAGGTGACATGGTCGCTCAGGCTGTCCGTAAGTGCGGCGCGCTCGTCGCGCAGCCGTTGCTCCGGAATTGGCTTGCGTTTGGGACGCAGGTGAACCACCCGTCCGTGAGGGGGCAGGGGAACAACTGCCGCGAGCAATTCCTGGAGCAGCGCGGCGTCGTCACCGGAGTGCCCGGCGGCGCGTTTTTTCATGGCATGGCTTCCGGCGTCGCACGCATCGCCACGCGAATCTAGGACGCGAGCGACTCGAGGTATTTCTGCGCGTCGAGCGCCGCCATGCATCCGCTGCCGGCGCTGGTTACCGCTTGGCGATAGACGTGGTCCTGCACGTCGCCGGCCGCGAACACACCTGGCGCGCTGGTGGCAGTGGCGCCGCCATCCAGCCCGCATTTGGTAATGATGTAGCCGTTCTTCATTTCGAGCTGGCCGGCGAAAATCTCCGTGTTGGGGCGGTGGCCGATCGCGATAAATACCCCCTGCAGCTGCTTATCCGTCGTCGCGCCGGTCTTGGCATTCTTCACGCGCATGCCGGTGACGCCGGACTTGTCGCCGAGCACCTCGTCCAGCACGTGGTCCCACAGCACGGCTGCTTTTCCAGCGGTAACTTTCTCGTTGAGCTTGTCGACCAGGATCGCTTCGGCGCGGAATTTGTCGCGGCGGTGCACCACCGTGACGTGCCGCGCG
Source organism: Betaproteobacteria bacterium (assembly GCA_016192835.1). GTDB lineage: Bacteria > Pseudomonadota > Gammaproteobacteria > Burkholderiales > SG8-41 > PALSA-1004. The sequence continues at coordinate 7,069 of JACPTJ010000045.1, read as the reverse complement.
ATGTTGGACAGATACAGCGCTTCCTCGACCGCGGTATTACCGCCCCCGATGACGGCGACTTCCTGGTCCTTGTAGAAAAATCCGTCGCACGTCGCGCAGCCCGAAACCCCGCGCCCCATGAACGCCTGCTCGGACGGCAGGCCGAGATACATCGCCGAAGCACCGGTGGCGATAACCAGCGCGTCGCAGGTGTAGGTGGCATTGTCGCCGACCAGGGCGAGCGGCTTGGCTTCGAGCTTCGCGGTATGAATATGATCGAAAATGATCTCGGTCTTGAAGCGCTCGGCGTGTTTCAGGAAGCGCTCCATCAATTCCGGCCCCTGCACCCCCATCGCATCGGCGGGCCAGTTGTCGACGTCCGTGGTGGTCATCAGTTGTCCGCCCTGGGCGAGTCCGGTCACCAGTACCGGCTTGAGATTGGCGCGTGCCGCATAAATGGCCGCAGTGTAGCCGGCAGGACCCGAACCGAGTATGAGAAGGCGACAATGCTTGATTGGTTTCGACATGGCTTTAAATCGGGCAATTTAATGACGTTGCAAAAACGCAACATTCTGGCAGCGAATGCGTCGAATGTCGAGTTGGATAACAACTTTAATATTCATTTTTAATCCATTGGTATAGAATGATAATAGCGTTTTTTTGCCCAGCGAATTTATGGCCAAATGAAAGGAAACTGATCGGTGAACCCTCAGATCCTGAAAACAGTGCGTTTGTTTTCGACGCTGTCCGACGACCAGTTGCGCATGCTGCAACCCTGCCTGCAGCTTCGCAGTTACGCCCGCAACACCCTCGTAATGCGCGCCGGCGAAGAGACCGATGCGCTGTACATCATCCTGTCCGGCCGCGTCAAGGTCCTGATTCCCGACGAGGAGGGGCACGAAGTCATCCTTGCGTTTATGGGGCCGAACGAATTCTTTGGCGAAATGGGCCTGCTCGACGACCAGCCGCGCTCGGCCAGCGTGGAGACGCTCGAACCCTGCGAAATGCTGCGCTTTTCGAAAACCGGATTCATCGCCTGCCTCAAGGATAACTTCGACCTCGCCATGATCATTATCCGCAACCTGGTCAAGCGGTTGCGTGACGCCGATCGCAGCATCGAAAGCCTGGCGCTGATCGATGTTTACGGCCGCGTCGCGCGCCTGCTGCTCGACCAGGCACATGAGATCGACGGCCTGTGGACCGTGAAGCAGGCGCCGCCAAAACAGGAAATGGCGCGCATGATCGGCGCGTCGCGCGAAATGGTAAGCCGCGTGATGAAGGATCTGCAGCAACGCGGCTATATCCGGACTGAAAAGCGCAAAGTTATTCTGCTCGACAAAATGTCGATGTCAAAGCGCGCGCGTCCGAGCCCATCGGGCCAAGGCAAACGAACCGGGTTCGACCGATAAAAGTCCCGGCGGGGGGTGCGGCGGCCCAGCTAAACCAGTTTGTTTGCTTCATTTCTTAACGTCTTGTTTTCAGGAGCAAGACGGGTTGGGGGAGGGTGTTTCCCACCGGCTTTGGCGCTATAATCAGTCCAATTTTATGGCGATCTCCTGATCATGTTGTTCAGCGAAAAGGCGCGGCCGAACCGCTCCGCCGAAAACCCGCTGCCGCCCAAAATCGCATCGCTGGTGCGGGAATCCTGGTGGCTCGCGCTGGTGGCGCTCGCGCTGTATCTGGCGCTGATCCTGTTTACCTTCGACAAGGCAGACCCTGGCTGGTCGCATAGCGCAAGCGTCGAGCGGATCGTGAACTCGGGCGGCCGCGTCGGCGCCTGGTTCGCCGATGTTCTGCTCTACCTGTTCGGACTATCCGCGTGGTGGTGGGTGGCTTTGTGCGCTTTCATCGTGCGCTGGAGCTTTCGCCGCATCGAGCATGTCGCGCCGGCCGACCGCCGCTCGTACTTCGTCGCCGCCATCGGCTTCGCCATTCTGCTGGTGGCGAGCGCCAGCCTGGAGGCGATGCGGTTCTACAGCCTGAAGTCGACCCTACCGCTCGCTCCCGGCGGAATACTCGGCGCCGCATTCAGCGGCTTGTTGTCTAGCGCGCTGGGTTTCACGGGCGCAACGCTCGCGCTCCTCGCGCTGATCGCGATCGGCTTGAGCCTGTTTACCGGAATATCGTGGATTGCTTTCCTCGAGCGCTTGGGCGGCTGGCTCGAGGAGGTTTATCAGCGCACCCGGCAGAGCTGGACCGATCGGCAGGACCGGCGCGCCGGCGCGGCGGCAGTGATCGAGCGCGAGGAAGTGGTCGAAGAGAGCAAGAAGAAGTTCGAAATCCACGAGCCGCTCCGCATCGAGCCACCGGCGCTGCAGATACCGAAATCGCCGCGCGTCGAGCGCGAGAAACAAGTGCCGCTGTTCGAGAACCTGCCCGATTCGCCGCTGCCGCCGTTGAAATTGCTCGACGAGCCGGAACGGGCGCTGGAGGTGATCGGCGGTGACACGCTCGAGTTCACTTCGCGCCTGATCGAGAAAAAGCTGCTCGACTTCGGCGTCGAAGTGCGGGTCGTAGCCGCGTACCCGGGGCCGGTCATCACGCGTTACGAGGTCGAGCCCGCGGTCGGAGTCAAAGGCAGCCAGATCGTCAATCTGGTGAGGGATCTGGCGCGCGCGCTGTCGGTGGTCAGCATCCGCGTCGTCGAGACCATACCCGGCAAGAGCTGCATGGGACTCGAGATCCCGAATCCCGAACGCCAGATGGTGCATCTGTCGGAAATCCTGAGTTCCCAGATTTACGCCGACATGCATTCGCCGCTCACGCTCGCGCTCGGCAAGGACATCGCCGGCAATCCGATCGTCGTCGACCTTGCGCGCATGCCGCATCTGCTGGTCGCGGGCACCACCGGCTCCGGCAAGTCCGTCGCGATCAATGCCATGATCCTGAGCCTGCTCTACAAATCGCCGCCAAAGCAATGCCGGCTGATACTGGTCGACCCGAAAATGCTCGAGCTGTCGGTGTACGAAGGCATACCGCATCTGCTGACGCCGGTGGTGACCGACATGCGCCAGGCTGCCAACGCGCTCAACTGGTGCGTCGGGGAAATGGACCGCCGCTACAAGCTGATGTCATCGCTTGGCGTGCGCAATATGGCAGGCTTCAACCAGAAGGTGCGCGACGCGGCGAAAGCCGGAAAACCGATTCCGAATCCGTTCACGTTAGGGGCCGACAATCCCGAACCGTTGCACGAACTGGAGTTGATCGTAGTCATCATTGACGAGCTCGCCGACCTGATGATGGTGGTCGGCAAGAAGGTCGAGGAGCTGATCGCGCGCCTGGCGCAGAAAGCGCGCGCGGCCGGTATCCACCTGATTCTTGCGACGCAACGTCCGTCGGTCGACGTGATCACCGGGCTGATCAAGGCCAATATACCCACGCGTATCTCGTTCCAGGTATCGGCGCGCGTCGACTCGCGCACTATTCTCGACCAGATGGGCGCGGAAGCCCTGCTGGGGCAGGGTGACATGCTGTACCTGCCGCCTGGAACGGGTATTCCTCAACGCGTGCACGGCGCTTTCGTCGCGGATCACGAGGTCCACAAGGTGGTGGGCTACCTCAAGAACCTGGCGCAACCGCAATATGTGGAGGCCGTGCTGGAAGATCCGGAAACCAATGGCAACGGTATGATGGCGCCGGAAGGCGACGCCGAGTCCGACCCGCTCTACGATCAGGCGGTCGAGATCGTGCTCAAGACGCGGCGCGCCTCGATTTCGCTGGTGCAGCGCCATCTGCGCATCGGCTACAATCGCGCGGCGCGGCTGATCGAGCAGATGGAGCGCGCGGGCCTCGTCTCAAACATGCAGTCGAACGGCAACCGCGAAGTGCTGGCGCCCGCTTCCGGGGCCGAACAATAGTCCTGAGTCCAACATTTGAACCGCTAAGGACGCTAAGGACGCCAAGGAAATCAATGCCAAATTGAACCCGGATGCAATCACCGGATTGATGATCTTGATGACAAGGTTTGTATTTTGTTTTCCTTCGCGTCCTTGGCGTCCTTCGCGGTGAACAGCTTTTTCTAGGATAATCGAACGTAGCGGTAAACCTTTTTTATGCGACTTGTACTCACGGCATGGCTGTTTTTCTACAGCGCGCTCGCCGGGGCGGCGGGACTCGACATGCTCAGGATTTTTCTGCAGCAGACGACCACCGGCAAGGCGCGCTTCGCGCAGATCATCGTCGACAAGAACATGAAACAGCTGCAGCAGGCCACCGGCACCATGCACTTCGCGCGCCCCGGCAAATTCCGCTGGGAATATGAGAAGCCTTACGAGCAGCTCATCGTCGGCGATGGTTCCAGACTGTGGGTCTATGACAAGGACCTCAACCAGGTCAGCGTCAGAAAACTCGATCAGGCGCTTGGTGACAGTCCCGCGGCGCTGCTCGCCGGCAGCAGCGAGATCGAGAAGATCTACAACCTGACCAACCTCGGCAACCAGGAAGGACTGGATTGGGTCGAGGCGGTGCCGAAATCGAAGGAAAACGCTTTCGAGCGTATCCGCCTGGGCTTTAGCGAGAGCGGGCTTCAGGCGATGGAATTGCGCGACCAGTTCGGCCAGGCGACCGTCATCAAATTTGCCGAGGTCGAGCGCAATCCGAAACTCTCGCCCGAACTGTTCAAATTTGTCCCGCCGAAAGGCGCGGACGTGATACGTGAATGAGCTGTTCAAGCGCCGGGATCCGGCAGCCCCGCTGGCGGATTTACTGCGGCCGAAATCGCTCGATGAGGTAGTCGGCCAGTCGCATCTGCTGGGCCCGGGCAAGCCGTTGCGGCTCGCGTTCGAGTCGGGCAAGCCGCATTCGATGATCCTGTGGGGGCCGCCCGGGGTCGGCAAGACCACGCTCGCGCGTTTGATGGCGCGGGCGTTCGATGCCGAGTTCATCGCCATTTCAGCGGTTTTTTCCGGCGTCAAGGAGATCCGCGACGCGGTGCAGCGGGCGGAACTCATGCTGCAACAAAGCGGGCGTCACACCATCCTGTTCGTCGACGAGGTGCACCGTTTCAACAAGGCGCAGCAGGATGCTTTTCTGCCTTATGTCGAGCGGGGGCTGGTGACGTTTGTCGGCGCAACCACCGAAAACCCGTCGTTTGAGGTGATCAGCGCGTTGCTGTCGCGCGCGGCGGTTTATGTGCTGCAGCCGTTAGCGGACCCGGACCTCGCCGTGCTGCTAGCGCGCGCGCTCAGGCATTCCAGCGAGCCGCTGGCGTTGGACGAGCGCGCAACCGAGCTGATCATCGGTTACGCCGATGGTGACGCGCGGCGACTGCTCAACATGGTCGAGCAGATCGAAATTGCCGCCGCGACGCGCGGTGTGCTGCAAATCGATGAAGCGCTGGTGCGCGACACGCTCACGCAAGGTCTCAAGCGCTTTGACAAAGGCGGCGACCAGTTCTACGACCAGATCTCGGCGTTGCATAAATCGGTGCGCGGCTCCTCTCCCGACGCTACGCTGTACTGGATGTGCCGCATGCTCGATGGCGGGGCGGACCCGCTGTACGTCGGCCGCCGGCTGGTGCGCGCGGCGATCGAAGACATCGGGCTCGCCGATCCGCGCGCGCTGCGGATCGCACTCGATGCCTGCGAAACCTACGAACGCCTGGGCAGTCCGGAAGGGGAACTCGCGCTTGCGGAGGCCGCGATCTATCTTGCAATTGCGCCGAAAAGCAATGCCGCCTACAGCGCTTATAGCTCGGCGCGCGCGCTGATCCGCGACGACAAGTCGCGCCCGGTGCCGGAGCACCTGCGCAATGCGCCGACGCGCCTGATGAAGGATCTCGGTTACGGCCGCGATTACCGCTATGCGCACGATGAGCCCGACGCTTATGCCGCCGGCGAGAATTACTTTCCCGATGGCATGCCGCCGCCGCGCCTGTATGAGCCCACCGAACGCGGGCTCGAGGCGAAGATCAAAGCGCGGCTTGATGAATTGCGCGCGCTCGATGCCAGGGCGCGCCGCAAAAAGTAGCGGCGGTCAGGGCGCTGGCCGCGCGGTGCGATCTCCGCGATAATGACCATGAATTTCGGCGTAGGGTGCGCTTGCGCACCATCCGGCAATCGGTGCGCAAGCGCACCCTACACCAATTGCAATTCCCCGCGGCTTCCCGCGGGGGATAGGCACAGGGCACGCGGAGCAACTTTATTGCCAAGGGAGTTTCTGGACTCATGCTTGATATTCAATTATTACGCAGTGACCTGCAAGGTGTTGCCAGGCGCATGGCTGACCGTGGTTTCACGCTCGACGTCGCCGCATTCGAACGCCTGGAGGCAAGCCGCAAGACGGTGCAGATGCAGACCCAGGAATTGCAGGCGCGGCGCAACCAGCTCTCCAAACAAGTCGGCCAGGCCAAATCCAGGGGAGAGGATGCTTCAGCGCTGATGGCGGAAGTCCATGCGCAGGCGGACAAGCTGAAAGCGCTCGAACACGAGCTCGACGGCGTCCAGGGCGAGCTCAATGATTTCCTGACGGGGATTCCGAACCTCCCGCATGCGAGCGTGCCGGCCGGCGGATCGCCTGAGGAAAACCGGGAAATGCGCCAATGGGGCACGCCGCGTCGGTTCGACTTTGCGGTCAAGGACCACGTCGACATCGGTGCTGGTCTCAAAATGCTCGATTTCGACGGGTTGCATCGCGCGATCGCCCAGTACATGCTCGACGTGCATACGCAAGAGCACGGCTACACTGAAGTTTACGCGCCGTACCTCGTCAACGCCGCGAGCATATTCGGGACCGGCCAGCTGCCGAAATTCGAAGCGGACCTGTTCGCGGTGCCGCGCAGCGACGGCGAGAAGTTCTATCTGATCCCCACCGCCGAGGTACCGGTCACCAACATCGTGCGCAACGAGATCGTCGCGGCTGCCGATCTGCCGCTGAAATTCGTCTGTCACACGCCGTGCTTTCGCTCGGAGGCCGGATCGTACGGCAAGGACACGCGCGGCATGATCCGCCAGCACCAGTTCGACAAGGTCGAGCTGGTCAAGGTCACCGCGCCGGCGACCTCGTACGACGAGCTGGAGTCCATGGTGCGGGACGCCGAGGCGGTGCTGCAGCGCCTCGACCTGCCCTACCGCACGATGCTCCTCTGCTCGGC
>JACPTJ010000044.1 GCA_016192835.1 Betaproteobacteria bacterium | reverse complement strand
GGGAACCCGGGCCTTACCCACCTGCAGGCAGCCTTCGAACTTCGTCCACAGTTCGTCGCTTGTCAGCGGCTGCTCGGGACCCCCGCGCACCTGCTTGACCCGCGCGCTTTCCATGCGCCGGCCATCGGTGGTTTCCACGCTCACCAGGTCATAAATCGCCTTGCCGGGTGCCGCCGGGTCCTCACGCTCATCGATTTCGATCGCAACCCGTGGCATGAGCGCCTGAATCTCGGGGCGGCGCACGAAGTCATCCTGGAGTTCAGCCAGCCCGGCGCGCCTCGCGACCAGCACGGACGCCATTGCAAACTCCATGCTGAACTTGGCTTCAAGTCCGGTTTGCGGCAAGTGGTTGCGGAGTATCGTCGCGTGAGTGCGGCTGATCGACACCTTCACACGACTCACTTTTTCCGCCGCGACCGGGTTCGCCGCGATCAGGTTGAGCATGCCGTCCAACGCCCGATGCGTGCAAAAGCACAGCGGGTATTTCTTCACGCTGAGTTTGTCGCGCGCGAGCTTCCAGTTCGTTCCCGCCTCGACCGGCATTGCGACGTCTATCCTTCCGGCGGGAGATACCGCCGACAAGAACCCCTGGGGGTGCTCCAACGCATCGGGTGAAGCAGTGAATCCCGCGCCGGCCAGACGCGCCGAAATGACGCCCGCATGCGCCGCGCGGCCGGCATGGAAAGGCTTGGTCATGGTCCCGAAGTTGGCCATCAATCCCGCGCTCTGCGAGGCGCCGAGTGCGATCGCATGCGTGGCCTTCGAAGCATCCAGCTTGCGCAGCGAAGCACAAGCCGCGGCGGCGGCAATGGCGCCAAAAATACCAGTGGGATGCCAACCCTTGGCGTGATGATGGTCGGCCTCCCGCCGCACGAGTTCAGCCCAGGTCTCGTAGCCCGCCGCATAGGCCGCCATCATTTCCCTTCCTGAGGCGCCGATCGCCTGCGCCTCGGCGAGTATGGCAGGAACCAGCACGGCGCTGGGATGGCCCCGGAGTGCAACGTCGTCGAAATCGAGCGCGTGGGCCGCAGCGGCATTGATCCACGCGGCTTCCGGTGCCGCCGCGGTATTCTGCCCGAATACGAGCGTCGCCTCTCCCGGCGGCGGCTTGAGCGCCGCGGCCAGCAGTTGCACTACGGGTTCGACGGAGCCGGCGATCATCACGCCCACGCAATCGGTAAAACCGGTTGGGATCACGGAAATCGCTGCGGCAGGAATCTGCTCGTAGCGCAGCCCGGCGATGAATCCGCCCAGTTCCCGAGTCAATGCAGTCGTCAAGATTCAGTCCTCCTTTTCATGCCACCGCGATTTCCTTGCACAGATTAAGCGGCTTTCTCCGGTTGAGCAACAGTCTTTTTGTTGCTTGACGCCGTGTCACGCAGGATGATACTTTGACTCATGGTCTCATGTCGGTCCGCACCACGATCGCACACCACCATCGATGTCGATTGCTTGAGCACATGTTAACCAGTGCCATGATGCGGCAGCGTAAACTCTTCGGTGCGTTGATGGCGGCCTGCTTGTGGCTGATGTCGGCGCCGGCCTGGCCGCAGGAAGTTGCCGGCACGATCGCAAGCGCAAGCGGAGCGGTAAGCGTCACGCAGGGCGGCCGAGTCCAGCGCGCTCAAGCGGGGATGAAGCTGCTGGCGGGCGACAGGATCGCCACCGGCCCCGGCGGCCACACCGAAATCAAGCTGCGCGACGACACCCTGCTCGCGATGGGGCCGGACTGCCGGATGCGCATCAGCCGCTTCCGGTTCGATCCGAAAACCAACGCGGGCAGCATGCTTTTGACGGTCATCAAAGGCGCGCTGCGGGTGACAACCGGCCTGATCGGACAGCGCTCCCCCGATGCGGTACAGATTCGCACCATGCTGGGAACCATTGGCATAAGCGGCGCGCAGTTCATCGTTGAATCTGGTGAAAGCAACTGATCTGAAGCCGGTCGTGATTGGTCTGGCGCTGCTCCTGCCGGCCGGTTGCGCGCAGTATTACGAGCGCGTGGTGCTGCTTCCGTCAGCGGACGGCGGTCCTGGCGCAGTTACCTTCGCCACGCGCGGGGAGAAGAGCAAGGCTGAACTCTCCCGGCCCTACGACGTGCTCGAGATCGGATACGATACCGTGAAGCCCGGGACGACGACTGAGGCCGAGGTGCGGCAGCGTTACGGCAAGATAGTCCCGGTTTCGTCTCCCCCTCCCCCTCCGCCTCCGCCCGCGCCGCCGCCCCCGCCGCCGCCGAAGCAAAAGACAATCGCGGTTCAGCCCCCGTTACCGAAGCAACACCTCCTCTATTTTATGACCGGGAAAACCGAGCTCACGCCGGAGTCGCGGGCGGTATTCGAGACGGTCAGAAATCAGCTCCTGGCGATGCCCGCGGCGAATGTGGTAGTGATCGGGCACACCGACCGCGTCGGGTCGAGGAAACGCAATGATGCCCTGTCGCTGAAGAGAGCCCAGTGGGTGCGGGCACGCCTTATCGCCGCGGGAATTCCGAAAGACCGAATCGAGGCGGTCGGGCGCGGGGAACGCGAGCCGCTGATCCCAACGGCGGACGGAGTTGCGGAACCGGAAAATCGCCGCGTGGAAATCAGGGTGCGTTGATTCTTGTGCCATCGCTTATCTCCTGATTTGGGTACGGCGGGCCTTGATCAGCAGTTCCCCGTCTCCATTGCGATACTCCGACTCGATCACCACCAGTATGATCGGCCCTTTGCTGGTTTGCTTCTCGGTGATGCTGGCGTAGCGCGAGCGCTGCGTGACGGTTTCGCCATGACGCGCGTAGCGGTAAAACTCGATTTCCGAACCGCCATTGAGCAATGACAACCCCTTCAGAGGCTCGATCTCGGGCAAGCCCCGCGGCGCGCTGAGACCATCGAAATCCGGGTCCCTGGCGTGCTCCTGAAGCGGATCCGGAGTGCCAAAGGGACGCCTGAACATATGCATCGGAAAAATCGGCGGGGCAACGGCTCCGCCGAACCGGGCCCCTGCGCCAGGCTCGGAGTAGACGGGATTCTCGTCCATGATCGCCTGCGCATAGCGCCGCACGGCACCGCGTTCGACCGGCTCGCACCCCAGCTCCTGCTCGGACTTCATGCCGACGTATTGCTTCGCTGCCTCCGGAAGTATGGACATTATTTCTCCTCTGCTGCGTGCGCCACCAGCGCTTACCGCGGGACCGGGTTTGGCGTCGCGATGACGCCTAGTCGGAACATCGCTTCGATATCGTCCGCGCCCATTCCCATTTCGAGCAGTATCTGCGCGGAATGCTCGCCCAGCAGCGGCGGTGGACGCCGCACGGCGCCCGGGTTACTCGAAAGCTTCACCGGCAGTCCCGCCATGCGGATTTTTCCGGCAATCGAATGCTCCACCTCGACGATCATCTCGCGTGCCCTGACCTGCTCGTCAATTACAACCTTGTCGATCGAGTTGACTGAAGAACATGGCACTCCCTCGGCGCTCAGGCGCTCGATCCACTCGTCCACGCGACGGGTGGCGAACCTTGCCGCAAGCATCGGGATCAACGTCTCCCGATTCGCCGAGCGTTTATCTTTCGATTCAAAACGCGGGTCATCCGCCCACTCGGTGCGCTCGATCGCCCGGCACACGCCCTGCCACATTCTCTGGGTGAAGGCAGCAACCACGACCCAATCGTCCGTGGCCTGGAATGCCTGATAGGTTGCTCCCAGTTGTGACGAGGTGCCCCGCCTCACGGGTATCCTGCCGCTGGCGAAATATCCCGTCAAAAACTGCGCGAGCATCGCGATCTGCCCCTCGAGCAACGAAGTGTCAACCCGCTGGCCGCGCCCCGTCCTGTGGCGCGCTTCGATCGCGAGCAATACACCGATCACGCCGAACATGCCGGCGGTAATGTCGGCGACAGAAATGCCCGCCTTCACCGGTCCGCGCCCTTCCTCGCCGGTAATACTCATGAGCCCGGAGTAAGCCTGCATGAAGATGTCGTTCGCCCGCTCGTGGGCACGCGGCCCGTCGGGGCCGAAACCGCTGATGCTGCAATAAACGAGACGGGGATTGGCGGCAGCGAGCGCGTCGTACCCCAGACCCAGCTTTTCGAGGGCGCCGACGCGGAAGTTGTCGATCAGCACATCAGCGCGAGCCGCGAGCCGCTTCAATATTGCCACGCCGTCCCGGTGCTTGAGGTCGATCGCCAGGCTGCGCTTGTTGCGGTTGGCCGCCGCAAAGTAGGAAGAAAACTTTCCCGGGTAGGGGTCGTTCAGCCAGCTGCGGCTCTCGTCGCCTTCGCCGATGCGTTCGATCTTGATAACGTCCGCGCCGTAGTCGCCGAGCGTCATGCCGCAGAACGGCCCGGCCATCGCGACGCCGACCTCCAGCACCGTGATACCGGCAAGCGGCGCTTCGCGCCCGGCCCCGCTCATTGCCTCGCCTCCGTTGGGTTCAACCCTGCGCAAATCAGGGCCTGACAAATGCCGGCGGCAATGTCGCCTCGAACGATGGGCGCGCCGCGATGCCGTCGAACCATGGCTTGAGTTGCGGGTGCCTGCCGCATCAGTCGATCTGCGCGCCGGTCAGCTTGACCAGCTTCGCGTATTTCTCGTGGTCTGCTTTCAGCCGCATGTCGAATTCCTCCGGCGTGCTGAGCCACGGATCGAGCGCCTGGCTCGACAGACTCTTGCTGACATCGGACATCCCGAGCGCCTTGTTGATTTCGGCATTGAGCCTGCCGATAATGGCCTTGGGCGTCCCCGCCGGCGCGAATACGCCGATCCAGGGATTCATCTCGTAACCGGGAACTCCGGCCTCAGCGATCGTCGGTACGCCGGGCAACGCGCCCGAGCGTTTGGGCGATGACACGCCGAGCGGGCGCAGCCGCCCCGAATGGATATGGGCGAGCACGGTGGAAATGGTCGCGAGCGAGGCCTGGGTCTCGCCCGAAACCAGCGCCGTCACCTGCGGCCCGCCGCCCTTGTACGGTATGTGCACGAGCTTGATGCCGGTCATCGAAACGAACAACGCCATCGACAGATGCGGCGCGCTCCCGTTGCCGGACGACGAATAATTGACCTGATCCGGTCGCGCTTTTGCGAGCGCGATGAATTCCCTGACCGATTTGGCCGGCAACGACGGATGCACGGTCAACGTGCCGGGCTGTGCAGCGAGCAACGCCACGCCGGTGAAATCCTTGAGCGTATCGTACGGCAGCTTCTTGTAGATCGCGGCGTTTCCGACATGCGTAGTCGAATGCACCATCAGGGTGTAACCGTCGGCAGGCGCCTTCGCCACCACGTCCGCGCCGATCGATCCCGCCGCGCCGGCGCGATTGTCGATCACGAATTGCTGGCCCAGGCTCTCCGCGACTTTCTGCAGCACGATACGGCCGACCACGTCGTTGGAACCGCCCGGCGGCCACGGGATCACCACGCGCATCGGTTTGTTGGGGTACGGCTGCGCCAGCACGCTTCCCGCTGCCAGCAGCAAGGACGCCACCAGGAATAACATCGATCGTTTCATTGACAACCTCCTCTTCATTGGTAGAGCGCGTAACAAAATGAGCCGATACCCGGTGCGATAGATACGCTTTTGTAGCGCAGGCGCCTCGCCTGCAAGCAGGACAAAGCAGGCGAGGCGCCTGCGCTACTCTAATTTTGCTACGCGCCCTAAGGTCTCGCCATCAGCACTTATTATCGGGAAAAGCCGCCGCCGATTCAATCTTTGAGTGCGGCCGCGGCGGCATGATACGAAAATAGCTAAAATTCGGCTTTTACGTAAGCCGCAAGACCGATCACTACACCAGGAGAGACCGCAATGGCGCTTCCGCTCGAGGGCGTGAAAGTGTTGGACTTCACCGCCGTGATGGCGGGCCCCTACTGCACGCTGATGCTGGCGGACATGGGCGCCGAGGTGACCAAGATCGAGAATTTTCCCGAAGGCGACGGCTCGCGCCGCTTCGAGCCCAAGGTCAACGGCGAGAGCTATTGCTTCGCGGTGCTCAACCGCAACAAGCAAAGCCTCGCGCTGGACGTGAAACAGCCGCAGGGCAGGGATATCTTCATGCGGCTCGCGGCAAAGGCCGACATCGTCGTCGAAAACTACCGTCCGGGCGTGACCCGGAAACTCGGCATCGACTACGACTCGGTCAAGGCGGTGAACCCGGGCATCATCTACGCATCGATTTCGGGTTTCGGGCAGACCGGGCCGTACGGCGGGAGGGGCGGCTTCGACATCATCGCGCAGGGCATGAGCGGCATCATGCGCATGACCGGCGAGCCCGGCGGCCGGCCCGCCAAGGTCGGCATCGCGATGAATGACATCGCCGCCGGCACCACCGCGCTTTACGCAATCCTCGGCTCGTACATCAAGAAACTGAAGACCGGCGAAGGCATCTACCTCGAAACTTCGCTGCTCGAAGCGGGGCTCGCATGGACGTTCTGGGAATTCGGCGCCTACTTCGGCTCCGGAGAAATTCCGCTGGCGAGCGGCACGCGGCATCGGCGCTCGACGCCGTATCAGGCCTACCGGACGCAGGACGGCTACGTGACGGTCGGCGCCAACAATGACAAGCTCTGGACCAACTTCTGCGTGCAGGTACTCGCGAAACCACAACTGCTCGAAGATCCGCGCTTCAAGACATTGTCAGCGCGGTTGCAGAACATCGATGCGCTGCAGGACGAGATCGAGAAGGTGTTCGTGACGCAGCCGACCGCGCACTGGGTTCCCAGACTTGACGCGGCCGCAGTGCCGGGCGGGCCGGTCTACACCTACGACCAGGCGCTCGCCGATCCGCACGTGCTGGCGCGCAATATGGTGACGGAAATCGACCACCCGCTAATCGGCCGCATGAAAAACCTGGGTTCTCCGGTGAAAGCGAGCGGCGAGTTCACCGCGGTGCGCGCGGCGGCCCCGTGGCTCGGCCAGCATTCCGACGCGGTGCTGAAGAACCTCGGCTACGACGATGGCCGGATCGCCGCGCTGCACGAGCAGGGCGTCATCTACGACAAATATCGCGGGAAGACCCCGGTTTGAACTGCGGACCTCAGTCAAACACACCGGAGAGAGCGCATTCTGATTTCTTGCTCGACACCTCGACGCTGCCGTTCAGCTCGCCCTCCATACCGCAGTAGCGCATGCGGTCGACCTCCGCAAACTTGATCGAAAAATGGCCAGGCTTGTATTCGAGTTGCGCGGTGCCCTCGAGCAGTCTGACGGCGGTTTTGCCGCTCCCATTGTCTTCCCATTTGGTGTACGCGTCGCCGCGCCGGCCGTGAATCGAGCACACACTGGTGCCGAGCCGGCTGTAATACGCGAACTCCATCGGCCGGCTCTTGACCACCTCAACGATGAGCCGCGCCTGCTCGTCGTTTGGGCCGGTACGGCATGAGAATCTTTCCATCAGCGGCGCCCGGGGCGTCTTCGCCGCCTTGCGTGGTCTTGCGGATTCCGCAGCCGTCGCCGCGCCTGTGAATGCGATCAAACACACCATGACTGCCGTCTCGCGAATTCTGGTAATCATCGTCGCTGGCCTCTAATACAGGCGCTGGAACATGCCATCGGGAATATCCGAGCTCATCACGCCAGGACGCGGGTAGAAGGAATAGCGCATGAATATGGCCACCGATTTGTCATTGTACTGCGGATTGCGGCCATAGATGAGGCCGCCTCCCAGTTGCAGTTCGTTTGTGTAGCGCCACACGCCCAGGAGTTGCCCGGAATAATAGAGACCGCTGGCGTGGCTGGCTGCGGCATTCGGGCACGCAGGATTGAGCGGCAACCCGCCGAGCGGGAAACAGGTGCTCTCCGCTTCACGCTTGTCAAAATATCCCAGGCTGAAATTCCCTTTTACGCTGTACCGGCGCGCCTCCGCCGTCTGCAAATTAGCCGTGAAGCCCAACGAGATCAGGCGCCTGGGGCTGAAATAGCCGCCATTCCCAATGGTAAAACCGCTCAGGTTCTTGTCGTAGGTATCGAAGGATAGATCCGGCCCCACGGAAACGTAGTCGAATCCGGGCAAAGTGAGATTCCGCGCCAGGCTCAGACTGATCCCCTTGCCCCGGTTGTTCGCGACATTCTGGCCTTTCATGGACATGGCCCGGAGTCTGCCCGAGACGCCCCAGTTTTCACTGATGGCCGTGTAGCCGCGAATCAGTCCGCCGGTGCGGCGCACCCGGCCCCAGTTTGGCCCGCCGTAGGGGTCGACCATACCGGTGTACGACAGGATGGATTCGCGCACCGGCTGCGAGAAAAGTTCGGCGCCCCAGTTGCCGCCCTCGGACTGCCGGGTGAATCCGAGGTTCCCGACCGGCGCGCTGGAGACGGCTGCGCCGCTGGGCGTCATGCCGATACCGGCGTAGGTAGTCAGCGTGCCCTGATGCTGGTAGGAAAGATAGGGTTCAAGGCCGTTGGCAAGCCGCGTGGTCGGTACCGCGACATAGGCGCCCGCCACAGGAAAACTGCCGACCGCGGCACCCGGCGGCAAGTCTCCGCTGTCGAGAAATACCCGATCCACCTGCAGCCGCACCTCGTGGCTGCCGTTGAATACCACCGCACCTTCCAGCGCCGGTGCCTTGAGCACGCGCAGCCGGGAAGTGCCGTCGATGCCCGCTTTATCGCGCAGCATGGCGCCCAGCGTTATATTCGGAGCGGCGATATTGTCAAGCTCCGCGAATTCCCCCGGCGCCGCGGCGTCACTCGCCACAAACAGCTTCCGGAAGTAAAAGCGCTGCGAAAAAGGTGGACCTGCTTCCTCCTTCAGAGGCCCGCCCAGCGACTCGGCGAGCCCGGCGAGTTCGTCCCAGCGCCCGCTGCGCGCCAGGCTGAACACAATGCCCTGCGCGCTATCCCTTTCCGGCTGAGCGCGATACAAGTCGATGAATTCCTCCCCCGCCTGTGCATCTTCGCCCGCCTGGTAGTGGAGCCACGCCTGCATCATCGCCACATCGCGTCCACTCTTGCCCTGGGCTTTGGACTGTTCCAGATACGCGAGGCTCTGGTCGTAATCCTTGCCGCCGAACGCATCCACTGTCCGCGCAAACAGGATTTCGCTGAGCAACGCGCGATTGCGCGCATCCTCGGGATTGGCCCGCGCGAGGACCGCTTCCGCCTCATCCAGGCGCTTCACCCTGAGCTTGACCGATTCCGCGTCACTCCTGCGGCTCAATCGAAACTTGGCCAAAGCAAGCCCATAGCGCGCATCTTCTGATTCTTCGCTCGCAGGTTTCCAGTTCAGCGCGGTCTCAAACCAGGCGGCGGCGGTTTCATCCTGTTCGGCATCGATATAGAACCAGCTCGCCATAGTGGCGTACCGTGCGTCCCGCTGCGCCTTCGGCATGCGTTCGATGGTTTCGAGAATGGCGGTTACGCGCGGGCGATCTTTGATTGCGATCGCTTGCAGCAATTCCCGCAACTGAAATTCATAAACGATTTTATCGAACTGAGACTGTTGTGCGGCATCTCTTTGTCCACCGCGCGCTTCACGTTGCACCAGCTCCGCGAAAACCTCCGCGGTAAGCAAATTGCCCGCTTTTTGCAGGGTGGTAATTCGATCCGCCGTTTTCGGGCAGGCGGGAATGATGCGCTCATATACCGCGATGGCCTGTGCCGTCTGGCCCAGCGCGTAATGGGCCTCGGCAAGTCCCCACAGGAACTGAATCTGATTGCAGCTAAACTGCTCGCGATACTGCTCGCCGAGGGCCACCACTTTGTTCCAGTCTTTCGTGTCGACTGCCTCGGTGATCTGCAGCCTGGCTTCTGCGTCCCGTTTCAACGCGAGCAACCGGGTCGGCGGGTTCCAGAGGGGGTACGCCTCACGCAGGCGGGACACCTCGGCTTCGAGCTCTGCGTAGCGCTCCTCGCGCAACAGATTCCACAGGGGCACTTCGTTCGGGCCGCGGGGCGGGCTGGGCTGCGCGCGCGAGCGCTGGCGCTCGCGCGGCGTCGGCGATGGCGCGGCCTTCACTTGCGGCGCCGCGGCCTCGCGTGGTGGCGGCGCCGACTCGCTTGGCGGTGGCAAGGGATATATTCCGTGCAGTTCCGGGTCGGGAAGCAAATTGGATTGCGCTTCACGACGCAAATTGAGCACCTGGGCCTGCGATGGCGCCGAATCCGTAACGGGGGGCGGTAGCGGCGCGGTAGCCGGAGGTGGTTCCGGAGAAGTCCTGAGCGGCGGTTCGACCGTGCGCGCGGCTATCCTCGGGCGCTGAACCGCCGCTCTGGATGGGGGCGGCGCTAACGACGCTCCGGGCGGTTGCTCGCCCGCGCTTGCCACAATCGCATCGGGCCGGTAGCTGGCGATCCGGGCATAGGCATTGCGGAAGCTCGGCAACAACGCCTGAGCTGCCTGCACCGCCTCTTCGCGGCTCTCCCAGAAACCGACCCGCAGAATGTACACGGCACCGCGCTTGTCGATTCTTGCATAAGGTTGGCCGGCTAACTGCGCGAGCGAGTTTTGCAGGGCAGCCGCGGATTTTCCTGACAGCAACTGGACGGAATAGTAATCCTTCCCGGCCACCGGCTGGGCGCTCCAGGATGCGTCCGGCGCGCCTGCCAATCCAACCAGCGCGAGAATCAGGATGCCGTCACGTGAGTTCATCTCATGCCGCTTTCCTGCGCCGCCATCGTGGTAAGAAACAGCAAACTCGCCGAATAATAGGCCTGGTCAGGACTGAGCTTCGGTCGCAGGCGTTGATGGTTTTCAGCCCTGCCCGAACCCGGCAGGTTCGACAAGCTGATGATCGCCTGAATCCCCGGAAAGGCATTATAGGAATCAACGCTGTCATCGGTAAGGTTGCTCCAGGCCGGGACGAACGATGCGGATTTGAAATATCCCCAAAAGTCCCTGAACGGTTTGAGATTGTCAGGCGTATCGAGCTTGGCCCAAATCAGATAAAGCGGGATGCGAATCGCGTCGTAGCCGAAGCGCGGCTTGAAATCGGTAGCAATTTCCGGTTTGTCCGCAAGCCGCAACCAGTCGGCTGGCAACTGCCAGCGGCCGAAACGTCCCGTCTGCAGCAATTTCAGGCCGCTTTCGATCAGCTGTCCCCATTCCGGCGCCGGGTCCAATTGGTTGAGATCCTGCAGGGCGGGAAACATCCAATACGAAAGATTTACCGTAATCTGGTCATCCTTGACGAATCCTTGTTCACCCGGTAACAAAAGCAGCCCGTACGGGGACGGACGCAGCAGTTTCGCGCGAACTTCGCGGCTGATTTCCCTGGCCGCCTCGAGGTACGATGCTTCGTTCCACTGCCGCCCGGCCCGATACAGCGCCCAGGCGATGAAGAGATCGCCGTCGGTCGCGTTGTTAGGGTCGGCCGTGCTGCCACCG
Organism: Betaproteobacteria bacterium; assembly: GCA_016192835.1. Classification (GTDB taxonomy): domain Bacteria; phylum Pseudomonadota; class Gammaproteobacteria; order Burkholderiales; family SG8-41; genus PALSA-1004. The sequence continues at coordinate 2,733 of JACPTJ010000044.1, read as the reverse complement.
CTGGGTACCCATTTCCACGAAAACAGCTTGTCCTTACGCGTCTGCAGGTTGGTGCGGGTCCATTGCCAGATCCTGTCAAACACAGCCCGATCCTGGTTATGAACCGACAATAACAGACCGATGCCCTGTCCTTCGGAGTGGCTGACATCGACGTTTCCGGTGTCGATCACCCTGCCTTCAGCGCTGATATAAAGTTGCTTGTAAAGTCCCCACTCCGCATCGGACACCGGCGCCGACGACATGCATGCTCCGCACGCCAGCGCCAGCACAGTGCCGACAACAATTCTAAGCTTTGTCACGTCGTTGCATTTCTTCCAGTTTCTCGTGGTTCCTGCGCCGGAAGCGGTTCAACATCCGGGTGGTAAGCACGGCCAGCAGCGCCAGCAGCGCCATTAATGCAATAAACCAGAACCACGGATAATTGGAAAAATAAAACTCCATGCGCGCCGGCGCGCTGATGGTACCGACATGGTAATCGGCGCCGACCTTCTGCCATGAAACGGCTTCGACGCCCTTGCTCCAGACCACGAGATTGCCCTGCAGGTCCTCCCACAGTTCCGGCTTGATCATTTCCGCCACGCCTTGCCACAAAACATCTTCGTTCGCGGCTGCAAATACCGTCGCGGTCCTGCCTGATGACAATGGCGAGCGGTACTGCATGGTCAGCGTACTTTTCGTGAGATCGCTCGCCTGGGTCATGATGACGGGCTTGCTTGGATCGACGTCCGCGCCGCCGCGCTCGAGGGGCCGCGAGATTCCGGGCAGCAGCCACTGCAGCGGGCCCCCCGTGGTCCGCTCGCCGGACGGCTCCTCAACCGCGACGGAATAGGGAACCCGGGAAAGCTTCGCGTACTCCAGCGGCGCGCCCTTCAGCAAATTCGGTGGAACCCGGCCGATGCTGCCCACCACGATCAGGTCGTGGTCCTGGCTCTGCGGCAGTCCAAACGAAATCAAAGCCTGATCCAGCGCGCGGAGGTGCCGTTGCGCGAGCTTGGCGAGCACCATCCAGGCACTGGCAATGGTCTTGCTGTCGTTCGAGGCCACGTGCACCAGTGCGCCGGCGCCGCCGCTCTTGATGGTGTAGGGAAACCCGGTTTTCACCAACAACCTCAAGCTGGGCATGGCGACGTAATGCGAAGCCTTCGGCATGCGCAAGGTGGAATCGTCGAATACCGTCAGTATCAGATTTTCCGTATTGTAAATCTGGCACTCGCCGGTGATCAGCGGCACCAGACGCGGCGAAAAACGCAGGTCATTCATGCCCGCCTGGAACGAGCGCAGTGGAATGGAAATCCGGTACTTGTGGTAGACCACGCCGGCTTCCACGGTGAGCGCAATCGCCTTTTCAAACCGGTCGTTGAGATAGATGTTGATCACCGAATCCTTGCGCAGCCCCGCGCCGTACGCGAAATGCAGCTCCAGGTCGACGTTCGTATCCTCATGCGCAAACAAGTCCGGTGGCATGACCACCTCGATATGCAGGCTCTCGACGTGCTCGTCATGCACCAGAGCGCTGCCGCCGGGGCCTTTTACCGTGGTGCTCTTGAAGTCAAACTTCGAAAATCGGTAAATACCGTCTTCGGACACGATGTTCTTGCCCGCGTAATTGGGCCGCTCGGGGGGGTCGATCTTGGTCACCAGCATGCTCGAAGTATCCGGGTAGGGAAAGTTCAAGACCGTCAGCGCGCGCGCCGCCTGGGTGACCTCGGCTGCCGTAGTACCCGATACCACCAGCACGAATCTCCTGGGATCGGCGTCGAGGGGGTAGACGCCCAGAAAACTTCCGGCGACACCGTCGAGTATGCGCGGCGACACGAACTGCGCGAGTTCCGCTTTGGTGCCGACCAACGCGCTGTCGGAATACTGCAGGCGTTCCTGATCCAGGCCCGGGAAGGCGGCCGTCGAGGCGGCGTAACGGGACGAGCTCGCGGCCGTTTCGTGGCGGATGCGCAGCGGCACGTAGTTCAGACGCAGCGCCGCGGCCTGCGCCGTCAGCGCGCCCCATTGCAACTGATCATCGCGCATCGCAGCGGGCGGTGCAGTGACGATGGTGAACGTCGGATCGCCCCATAATTTCGCGTCGAACAGCGTGTTCATGCCGGACAGGCGCGGCGCGAGCGGCAGCAAATCAGCATTGAGCGTCAGGGTTGACGCGACCGTATCGATATCCGTCCACAGTTCCGGGGCGGTGGGATCCTCGCACTTGTACGTGTAATGCTGCGCGACGGTAAACGTCAGCCGGTTATAGCCCGGCTTGAGCACTTCGCCCGGCAAGCGGATATCGACACGCGACTCCGGCGTCTGAGGGTTGAGCGTAATCTGTGCCATGACGCGCCCGTTGAGCCGTACCGCCAGCTGGGAGCGCTCCTTGAGCAGGGAAATCGAATTCGTCAACTGCAAATGCAGCAGCGCGGAGTTGACCTTCAGCCGCTCGGCAATCGGCACGAACACGGTGAACTCATCATTGAGATAGCGCAGCTTGATCGGTTGGCTGAACTTCATGAATTTGGCGATGGGCAGGGTCAGGCCCGTGGATTTCACCGTTCTTGCCGCCGCGGCATCGAGGGCCAGGCTCTGAGTCGGGGTTTCCGGGGACCTGGTGACCTCTGCAGCGGGGGCCCGGCTCGGAGCCGAGGCTCTGGATTTTCGCTGGGCCTCCGCGGTCAGCGGCGGGAATAATCCCAGCACGAAAACCAATCCGGCGATGATGGGAAGAGCCGTTTTTGATTTGCT
>JACPTJ010000043.1 GCA_016192835.1 Betaproteobacteria bacterium | reverse complement strand
CCGTAGGGTGCGCTTGCGCACCGATTGACGTAGGGTGCGCTTGCGCACCGATTGCCGGATGGTGCGCAAGCGCACCCTACACCGAAATTCATTTGCTTGCGAACCGCTTTTCAAGCTCGTCGAGCCTGCCCATTCCCATCAAGTCGTTGAGTTCCTCGAAGGAAGCGAGCAGATCGGGGCGATCGATGACGTTGTTCTTCCCGACGACTTCCCCCATGAATACCTGCATGGCGTTCATCATGCCCTTCAGCGCCGCGGTGGACAGCAGGCGCGGATAGCTGACCTGCGCGACGCCCATCTCTTCGAGCTGTTTGGGCGACATCAGCGGCGTGGTCTTGCGCGAGCGCATGCCGAGCCCCATGTTGACCGCGAGCGGCAGCGGCACGCTGCGCGCCACGCGTTCGATATCCTTCGCCGACAGCAGCGCGTCGGCGTAAAGGCAATCCGCGCCGGCCTCGGCATACAGATTCAGCCGGCGGATGGCTTCCTCGACCCCCAGCGGCCCCGCCGCGTCGGTGCGCGCCTTGATCACGAAATCCGGATCGGTGCGGGCCGCGGCGGCGGCCTTGACCTTCTGCACCATCTCATCGGACGCAATCACCGACTTGCCCGCCATGTGGCCGCAGCGCTTGGGCCACACCTGGTCCTCGAACATGACCGCGGCCATGCCGGCCTTCTCGAACGCGCGCGTGACGAAATAGACGTTGATCGCGTTGCCATAGCCGGTGTCGGCGTCCGCCTGCAGCAGCAAGCCGCTGCAGTCGGCGATCCGTCTCGCATTGGCAAGGTTCTCTTCCAGCCCCATCACGCCGCGGTCCGCCCATCCCATGCGGGACTCCGAGGTTCCGGCACCGGATATGCTCGCCGATCTGAAACCCAACTGCTCGATGAGCCGCGCACTGTAGCCATCGTATATGCCAGGCGCGATGAGAATTTTTGGAGCGCGGAGCAGTGCTTTCAGTTGCCGTCCCGGACTGGACATGGATGGTTCTCCCTTAGCCTACTCGAGTTTCAGGCCGATCGATTTGATCAGCTTGCTGTACTGCGCAAGCTCCGCGCGCAGGTGCTCGGCGTACTCCTCCGGCGTGCTGCCGACCGCCTCCAAGCCCAGCCCCGCGAACCGTTCTATCAAATCGGGCGCCCGCAGGATCGTCACGATCTCGCGGTTGAGCCGCGCCATGATTGCGCGCGGCGTGCCTGCCGGAGCGAGCACGCCGAACGCCGTGCTCGCTTGGTAACCCGGCACCCCGGCCTCGATCATCGTCGGCACTTCCGGCAGCAGCACCGAGCGTTTCCTGGTGCCCAACGCGAGCGCTTTCAGCCGGCCCGAGCGAACATGCAGCACCAGCACCGGCAGGTTATCGATCACGAGCTGCAACTGCCCGCCGATCAGGTCGATTATCGACGGGTTGCTGCCTTTGTACGGCACGTGCGTGATCTGCACGCCCGCGAGTGCCTTGAACTGCTCGCCCGAGAGATGCGCGACCGAGCCATTGCCCCCCGAGCCGAAGTTCAGGGTGCCGGGCTTCGACTTCGCGAGCGCAATGAGTTCCTTCACCGATGCGACCCCCAGCGCAGGATTCACGACCAGCACGAACGGGCTGATCGTCGCGAGCGTGATCGGCGCAAAGTCCTTCAGACGGTACGGAATGCTCGGGCGCAGATTGGGATTGATGGTGAGCGGCCCGGGCGACCCCAGCACTATCGTATAACCGTCCGGCGCCGCCTTCGCGACGAGGTCGGCACCGATCACGCCGCCCGCGCCTGCGCGATTGTCGACCACCACCGGCTGCCCGAGCACGTCGGTGAGCCGCTGGCCGATCGCGCGCGCGAGCAGGTCAGTGCCGCCGCCGGGCGCAAACGGCACGACGAAGCGGATCGGTTTCACCGGAAAGGTTTGTGCCGTCGCGAGCGAAGTCGCAGCGGCGGCGAGGGCGGCGAGACCAACCCTGCAGATCACCCCTCTTTGCCTGGTATCAAAGCGCATGTCGCATCCTCCTTTGTTTTATGGGCCCCTCCATTACACCGCACGCGCGGCGTTTTGTCCCGCGATGCGGCCAAAGATAACGCACTTGCCGAGCGATGAGCCCGTCATATACGCGACGCCGTGAAAACCGCCCATCAGCTCGCCGGCCGCGTAGAGACCGGGAATCGGCTCCTCAAACACGTCGAGCACGCGGGTCCCGGGGTCGACCGTCAGGCCGCAATAAGTCGCGATCAGGCCGCTGGTCGACGGATACGCGTAGAACGGCGCGGTGTCGATCGTCACGAGCTTGCCGTAGTGCGTCGACAGGCCGTCGCGGCCGAAATCCTCATCGACGCCTTTGGCGACCAGATCGTTGTAGCGCCGCACCGTCGCGGCAAGCGCCGCGGGATCGACGCCGATTTTGCCCGCCAGCTCAGCGAGGGTTTCCGCCTGGACCAGCCGGCCGAGCCGCAGCGCACTCTGAAAATCGAACGGCGGCACACCGTCCACGGCTTTATCCATGATGCCCTGGTCGAAAATCTGGTACGCGATGCCATCCGGCTGCGCGAGCACCGCATCGCCGAGCAGCTTGTAGGATTTCGATTCGTCGACGTAACGCCGGCCGAGCATGTTGACCGCGATCGCGCCGCGATAGACCGCGAGCTTGGTCCAGTTGCGCCCTTCCTGCGTGCGGGCGTTCGGATGGAATCCGAATGTACCCTTGATGTATGCCATGTCGCGGAACCCGGCGCCGAGCGCCCACGCCATGCGGATGCCGTCGCCAGTGTTGCCTGCCCCGCCGTAGCGGATGCCCTTGGCCTGGTGGGGCACGAACTCTTTGAGCATCTGTTCGCTGCGCGAGAATCCTCCGGCGGCGAGCACCACGCCGCGCCGCGCACGAATGGCTTCGCGCCTGCCATCGATCGCCGCCAGCACACCGGTAACGCGCCCGCGCGGCGCATCCTGCAGCAGCCTTTCGGCGGGCGAATTCAACAGTGTTTGCACCCGGCCGGTTTGTTCCGCAAGCTCCCGCAGGCGTTTGATCAGCGCTTCCGGATCAACCGGATGCGTGCGCGGCACCGACTGCGCTGAACTGAGCTGTAACGGCTTGAACGCCATGCCGACTTTTTTCAGCCACGCGTAGGCCTCGAGCTGATGGTCGACGTAAACGGCAAGCAGGCGTTCATCATTCTGCTCGCCGCCGGCCCTTCTGAGATCATCATACAACCTGGCGTTGGAATCCTCGACTCCGGCCGCTTGCTGCAGGTCGGTTCCGGCAAAAGCAAAAAAACCGCCCGACAGCACCGTGCTGCCGCCGACCGCCGGCTGCTTCTCCAGCAACAGCACGCTCGCGCCGGCCTGCGCCGCCTCGATCGCCGCACAATAACCGGCAAGCCCGCCGCCGATCACCACCACATCCGTTTCGCGCGCCCACTCTGCGTCTGCCATTTTGTCCTGTCCCGGTTTCAGTCGAAAAACTTCTCCGCGTTGCGCGGTCTAGTCGATCCGCAGCAGGCTGAATTTCATTTGCGCTTCCCTTTGACCGTTGGATAGACATCGCCGTAGTACTTGCGGATCTCGTCGATCTGGTCCCGCCCCGGCGGTGCGTAAGCAAGCCGCTTGCTCGTGAACTTGCCGCCCATGATGCGGTCGAGCTTGACCGCCATCTCGCCCATTTTCACGAGCGCGGTGATGCCGTTGAGTATCGGCGTGCCCCGGGACGCTTCGTGCACTCCGGCCACGGCGAGCAGCGCCATCACCGCGCCGCCCGCGGGGATCACCACCTCGGCGCCCTGCTCGACGTTCGCGTCGGCGGCCTTGCGAAACTGCTTGATGATGCGGTCGCGCACCTTCCTGTCGGTGAAGGCAGCGTCGAGGTCGTTGATGCGGTCGAACTGCATGCGGTTGACCGCCGCGAGCCGGTTCTCGAGCCGGTAGCGAGTGACGTTCTCGACGATGCGCGGCGTGAATTTCTCGTTGATCGTCACCAGGGAAAAGTTCGCACCCATCATGCAGGCGAGGTGCAATGCGGTCTCGCACAGGCCGAGCACCGGGATGTTCGCGATCTCGCGGCACTCGCGAATGCCGGGGTCGCCGATGTTGCCGATCAGGAACGCGTCGAAGCCGCGCTTCACCGCGGTCTGCACGTTTTCCATCACCTCGCCGTTCTCGAGATATTCGAGATAGCGGTACTGGTCCGCGAGACCGCCGATCCTGGTGATGCCGTGCACCTCGATCTCGGTGCCCGCATCCTTGACCTGGTCGAGGATCGTGCGCAACGCCTTGTTGTACGAACCCCAGGCTTTCTGCCGCGACATGCTTTGATACCAGAGCTTCATTCGCGCGTTGTCCCCGTGAGCACGCTATGCCCGGCTAGCGCGTGCCGGGTTTTTGCCGCAAGGGGTCCATGCCGTAGAGCGTGATCAGTTCATCGATGCGCTCGCGCGGCGGCTTCGCCGTGAAGTAGCCGTTGCGCGCCGGGCTCACCCCGCACGCGCGCTTGAGATCGACCATCGCCTCCGCCATCTTGATCGTCGCGCCGAGCGCATCGAGCACGGGCACCTCGTCGACGCGGTTGATGCCGTTGCGCGCGAGCAGCACGCACAGCGGCGCTTCGCCGGGAATGATCACGTCCACGCCGTCGCGGATCATCGCGCGCGCCGCGGCGTGGAATTTCTCGAGCAGCGGCGCCGGGTTGCTGTACCCGGCGAGCACGTCGTTGAAGCCGAAGCCGACGTAACGCGCGCCGCCGAAACGCGCGGCGAGGCCCACGCGCCGCGCGTTCTCCTCGATCTGCGGCGCCATTTCCTCGATGAACAGCAACACGCCCGTGCGCTCGCCGAGCATGGTTGCGGTCAGCATCGAGCTCTCGCCGTAGGCGACCACGGGGATGTCGAGCACGCTGCGCGTCTCACGCAGCGCCGGTTCCGGCAGGCTCATGATCGCGTAGGCGTCGAACCCCTGCTCTTCCGCGGCAATGCCGCCCATGACGAACTGCTGGCCGTGCAGGTACTGCATGTACGCGTGCCGGATGTCGGTGCCCGGATAGTTCGTGCGGTAGGTCTTGTCGTGCATGCCGTGCAGCACCACTTCGGTGTCCGGACGCGCGACTTTCCTGAAATGCGCGGCGAGCGCGTCCGCGTACGCGGGCAGGTTGCCGAGCACGGTAAAGCTTTGATGCCAGATGCGAATAGCCATCGATTTCCTTTTCTCATTCGACTTGCGCGCCGGACTCCTTGACCACCTTCGCCCATTTCGCGACTTCGCTGCGGAAGAATGCGGCGAACTCGCCGGGCGTGGTGCCGGCCGGCTCGGCGCCGAGCGCCCGGAAGCGGTCGCGAATCTCGGGGATTTTCAGGATCCTGCTGATCTCCGCGTGCAGCCGGTTGATCACCGCCGGCGGCGTTCCCGCCGGCACGAACACGCCGAACCAGGCATTCGCGTCGTAGCCCGGCACCCCTGACTCCGCGAGCGTCGGGATGTCATCGGCGGCGCGCGAGCGCTTGATGGTGGTCACGGCGAACGCGCGCAACTTTCCGGCGCGCGCGAGCGGCAGCGTGGTGACGATGTTTTCGAACATGAAAATCGTCTCGCCGCTGAGCACCGAGGTCGTCGCGAACGAAGCGCCACGATACGGTACTTGCGTGAGTTTGACTCCCGCCATGCTTGCGAACATCGCGGTGAACAGATGCGAGCCCGTGCCGTTGCCCGACGAAGCGTAATTGAGCTGTCCCGGCCGCGCCCGGGCCAACGTGGTGAATTCCTTCACACTCTTCACGGGCAACGACGGATGCGCGACGAACATGAATGGCGTGTCCGTCACCTGGCTCACCGCGGCGAAATCCTTCAACGCATCGTACGGCAGCTTCTTGTAGAGGCTCCGGTTGATCGAAAACGACACCGTGCCCAGGAATAAAGTATGGCCGTCCTTGGGCGAGGTCGCGGCGATATCGGCGGCGATATTGCTCGCCGCGCCGGCCCGGTTGTCGACCACCACCGGCTGCCCGAGCGCATCCGCCATGTTCTGGCTGATCGCGCGCGCGACCACGTCGGTCGCGCCGCCCGGCGGGAAGCCGACGATGAAGCGGACCGGCTTGGCCGGATAGGTTTGCGCCATGGCCGCCGCGCCCGAAAGCGCGAGGCCGATCAACAAACATGCGAGCGTTGCCATGCGATTCATGACTGTCTCCCCGATTATCCTGCCGTTTATTTCAGCGCCGCCGCATCGCGGCCTGCGATGCGCCCGAACACGGCGCCCTTCAATACCGAAGTTCCTCCGGCGTAATTGCCATAGTAAGTGCCGAGGATCTCGCCGGCCGCGTACAGTCCCCGAATCGGGTCGCCCTCCTTGTTCAGCACGCGCGCCTGCGAGTCAACTTTCAATCCGCCGAACGTGAGTACGTTCGACGAAATCACCGGATAGGCGTAATACGGCGGCTGGTCCAGCGGATGCGCCCAGTTCGATTTGCGCGGTGTGAGCCCGTGCGTCGCCAGAGCGTCGAGCTCAAGCGGCTTGTACTCGCCCGGCCGGCACGCGTTGTTATACTCCGCGACCGTCTGCTCCAGGACTTCCGGTGCGATGCCGAGCTTTGCCGCCAGCTCGCGCACGGTTGCCGCCTCGACCGGCGGCTGATCCGACCTCACGCCCAACCGGTAATTCGGAATCCCGGTGTGCCTCCTGTCGAGCACCGCGTAGGCGATGCCGCGGGTCTGGCTGAAGATCTGGCGCGTGATGCGTTCGTAATAAGCGTCCACCGTGCCCGGCGCCTCATCGGTGAAGCGTTGTCCTTCCTGGTTGACGAGAATGCCGTACGGAAAGATGAATACCGACGGTTCGGCGATGCCCGAGCGCGGATCGACCGGTTCCGCGTGGTAGCTGCCGAAATCCCCGCACGGCGCGGCGCCGATATCGAGCGCCATCTGGATGCCATCGCCCTTGTTGTAATAGCCGCCGCGGCAAACCGGCCTCAGGAAAATCGAGCGCGGCCCGATATAGCGCGTCATCATCTCGGCATTGCCTTCGAACCCTCCACACGCAAGCACCACCGCTTTGCCGGCGAATTCGCGAACGGTGCCGCCCCTGGCCACCGCGCGCACGCCGGTCACCGCGCCGGCAGCGTTGCGAATGAGTTCGCTCGCCGCCGTTTCGTAGACGAATTGCGCGCCCTTCTTTTCGGCGAACGCGGCGAGCGCCTCGATCAGCGCAAGCCCGCCGCCAATCGGCAGCAGCCGCGGCTGCGAGCGGGTCAGAAACTGGGTCGGCAGGAAATCGAATTTGACGCCGAAGGACTTCAGCCACTCGACGGTTGGCCCCGCCTCCCCGGCAAACGTCGCGATCCACTCGGGATCGATGAAGCTCAAAGCCTTCACCACCGCGGGCCAGTTCGCGCGCGGCTCGGAAGTCAGGTGCACCAGCGACGGATCGATGTAGCCGCTCGCGTTCTCGGCGAGGTAGCTTTCGAAGTCGTCGGTCACTTCGCGTTCGCTCTTCATACGGAAGTAGGCTTCCGTATACCGCGTCTGGCCGCCGCGCTCCTCGCGCGGCGCGCGCTCCAGGATCGTAACCGCCGCGCCGCCTTCGAGCGCGGCCGCGGCCGCCGCCATGCCGCCCATCCCGCAACCCACAACGATCACACCGGAATTGCCGTCAGACACGATTGCCCCCCTTGGTTCCCCGCATGACCTGAAAGTTGCGCTTCAAGCCGGCGCGCATCTTGGAGCGATAGATCACCGTGCCCGTGGCCGCGTCGCAGGTCATCTTATACACCGACATCGGCGCGCGCAGCCTGTAGCCGGCAAACAGCACTTCGCCGTTCAATTTCTTCCGTCGTGAGTACACACCGAAACGCGCGCGGGCTTGCTCGAGCGATTGCTCCACGCGTGGTTGGCGCCGCGCAGCACGGCGATTTCGCCGGCGCGCATATTGACTTCCTGCGCATCGAGCACGAGCGTGATCTCGCCTTCGAGCACGCAGCAAAAATCCACCGTGCGGGTTTTTTGCATGTACGGATGCGGCGCGCTCGGCGAATACGTTGACGCGCCGGGCGATCCCATCGCCTTGAAAAACGCCGCGACTTCGGCGGCACCGACCTTGCCTTTCCACGTGGCGTCCGGTGGATAGTCGATCACGCGGCACACGCTGCCGCTGGGCGGCGGCTCGATGGTGTGCGGCAGGTGCAGCGTTTCGTACACCATTTTCGCCGGGTGGCCATCGGCAACCCACAGGCGCGCGCACGCATAACCGGAGCGCGCCGGATCAAGCCGCACGTCGGGCGCTGGAGTGTCACTCACCAGTTCGCCGCGGCCTTCCGTACGATCGATGGTGACGATGCGCCGCGCGGGTTTCACGCTGGGCGGCAGCTTGGGCGCGAGCAGCGGCTTGTCGTTGCCTTGCGCCAGACCCTTCCCATCAGGAAAATCCGCGTAGATCATGTCGAATGCCATCTGCACGCCGTTCGGATAACACCATAGGTGCCACGCGCCGACCTGAATGACGATATCGCCGACGTTCATCGCCAGGCGGCAATCGTCGAGCACCAGATCGCGCCCGGTTTTCAGCACGATGCCGTAGTCGAGCGTCTGCGTCTTGTGCATCGCGGACTCATACATCGAATTGCCACCGCGAACCCACAGTCCTTGGCTGTTGGGTTGGGGCTTCGGCGGGTGCGGCGCAATGACTTCGGGATCTTTCGAGCGGTCGTAGTCCGCAGGCCTCGCGCACGCCTGCACCACGCGGAAATGCCCGCCGCCGGGCGGCCCCGCAAAAACATATTTCAGATTGCCGTCGTCATTGGTGCCATTGATCGGCAGCGGTGTTTCTTCCCACACCCAGATGTCGGTGTGGCCGCGTCCCGATCCCGGCGACGATTCGTGCGAGTTGGGCGCGGGGCCGTCCCAGACTACTTTCGAACGCCCTTGCGCGTCGTTGCCAGTAACCACGCGGCGGATGGGTGGGAGACTCGACATGGTGATGCTCTCCTTTGGGAACTGAGTGGATTGCTATGGCGAGGGGAGGTGAAATTGTAACACGCCGTACCAGCTCAACATTTTGAGGTAATCGAATGCGGTTTCCCTTACTCTTGACTTCGGCGCGCCCGGGACTGCATGATTTGCCGCGACTCTACTCGACTCAAATAAAGTCGCTCCGCGTGCCCCGCGCCTGTCCCCGTGGCAAGCCACGGGGAATTGCAATTGGTGTAGGGTGCGCTTGCGCACCATCCGGCAATCGGTGCGCAAGCGCACCCTACACCGAAAATTAAAGGGAGGGATAAGGGATGGCCAGAACAGAGAAACTGAGCGGTGGTGTCGCAGTCGCGAGAACGATGATGAAATGCGGCGTCGACCATTTCTTCTACGAATCGGGCGGGCTCATATCGGACATCGTCTCCAACGAACTCGACCGCCTCGGCGGACACCCGATTCTGTGCCGCAACGAGAAAGCCGCGACCAACATGGCGGACGGCTATTCACGGGTGACGGGCCGGCCCTCCGTGTGTTACGGGCAGGCGGGAGCCGCGGCCATGATGATCGCCTCCATGATGTACGAGCCGATGTACGCGCGCAGCCCGGTGGTGGCTCTCACCGGCGCGCACCCGCCCAGCGAGCGGGACCGGTGGGACTACCAGGAATGCCCCGAGATGAAGTCCTTCGAGTCGACCTGCAAGTTCAATGCGGACGTCACGCAGATCGGCAGACTCGCGGAGTACATGCGCACCGCAATCCAGGTCGCGGTGAGTGGCTGCCCGGGACCCACCCACGTCAACATGGCCTATGACATCAACACGGCCGTCGGCGAGATGCCGGAACTCTACGGCGACCCGGCGTTCTTCAAGGTTTCCCCGTTCCGGCCGCGGCCCGAACCGGAGAGGGTGGCGGCGGCGGTCAAGCTGCTTGCCAAGGCCAAGCGGCCCGTGATGATGTGCGGTACCGGCATCCATCTCTCCGGAGCCTACCGCGAACTGAAGGACTTGGCCGAATTCCTCACGATTCCCGTCGCCGTCAATCCGGGCGCGAAAGGTTGCTTCCCCGAAGACCACCCGCTCTACGTCGGCGTCATCGGCGGCTATGGCTGCGAGCACGCCAACGAATTCGTGCGCGGGGCCGATCTCGTCTTTTTCGTCGCGACCCGGGCCGGCGCCCACATGACCGAGGATCTGTCGGCGCCCAAACCCGGGGCGGCGAAGATCATCCACCTCGACATCGACCCGATCGCCATCGGGCGCAACTACAAGGCCGATGTGCCTCTCGTCGGCGACGCGAAGGTTGCGCTGCAGGAGATG
>JACPTJ010000042.1 GCA_016192835.1 Betaproteobacteria bacterium | reverse complement strand
TCCATCGACGTCAAGGTCGGCGATGCGATCAAGCAACGGCAGGCCATCGGCAAGACGGGCGAAACCGGATTGGCCGCGGGCGATCATCTGCACTATGGCGTCTATTTGCACGGGGTCGCCATTTTGCCGGTGGAGTGGTGGGACCAGAAGTGGATCAACGACAACATCGAGCCGAAGCTCGAAGGTCAGAGCGGCGAAGCGATCGCCAAATCGCAACAGTCGAAGGCGCCGCGCAAAACCGCGCGCAAGCGACGCCGCTAACCTGGCGGGTGGGTTAGTCAGGCCATAGAAGTCGAGGATAACTGTGAGGCGTACTTTCACCTTTCACTCTCGCCATGAAATCAGCCATCCCCGGGCGCACGATATGCGCGCGATCGTGGCAGCAGTGGCCGCTGTCCTCCCAGATCAGGGTTTCCACCGGGCCGCCTGCTTCCGCAATCATGCGGGTGGCGTTCTCCATCGGCGTGATGGTGTCGAGGCCGCCGTGCACGACCAGCAGCGGGCAGCGGATTTTCGATGCCATGCCTTCGAGGTTGATGCACTCGAAGAAGTGCAGCGCCTCCTCCACGCTCTTCGATCCGCTCACGAACACGAAGCCGTCGCGAGTGACCGCGGGGATGCTGGCGAGATTGCGCAGGTGATACATCGCGCCCCAGGCGACGGCAGCCTTGATCCGCTTATCCGTCGCTGCGACCCTTGGCGCGTAGTAGCCGCCGGTGCTGCGGCCGATGATGCCGATGCGGCCGCGGTCGATTTCCGGCCGGGTTTCCAGATAATCGAGCACGGCGCCGATCGCGCGCTCGAAATCGTTGCGCCATGGCATGCGGAACAGGGTCTCGCCCTGGCCGGGACCGTCGAATGCCAGCGTGGCCAGGCCGCGCTCGACGCACAGATCGTTGACCCCCAGGTAGTCTTCCTTGGTGGTATCGAGTCCGCCGAGCAGGATCACGCACGGAGGTTTCGCGCGCCCCGGCGGCACGCGCAGGTATCCGGGCATCTCGACGCCGTCGAAGGCGATCTTCATCGGCTCCAACAGCGGCTCGAGCAACGGCGCCGCCCGCTTGAACGCCGCCACCTTGCGATCGTGCGTCTCGCGCTTGAGCTTCAGGTCGTCGTAAAAAAGATTCTGCGCGTAATGAAAGTAGAGCGCGGCACGCGCGAACTCCCTCGCCGCCGTACGGGTGAACGATAGCCTGAGCGCCTGCGCACCGCGTTCTTCCGCGGCGGCTGCGAATTGCGACCACACTGCGCACCATTGCGACCAGTCCGGCATCGCCGCCCGGATGTCCATCAGGTCGCGATAGATCACACCGTCCGCGAGGAACCGGTGGACGCCCTGATTGATGACCTGCTCGACGCGCTCTTTCGACATGGACTCTTTCGGGTTGAATAGGGATGATACGACGCTTATGATGGAACGCTGACGGGCATGGCTCAGGGAGATTATAAATGTTTAGAAGCGGTCTCAAAAATGCTCCCTCGCCCCGCGATAGTGGGGAGAGGGCTGGGGTGAGGGGAAGCGATAGCGATCGTATTCATTGCGAGAAACACGTTTTCTGCCGACCCCCCTCACCCTAACCCTCTCCCCCTGACCAGGTGGAGAGGGGATTTTGAGATGACTTCTACTAAACTCTTGCTTGCGTGCGGATCGCTGATCGGAGTAATCGCCTGTGCCGATGTGGCCGCGCAGAACTATCCGGTCAAGCCCGTGCGCATCATCGTTCCGACCCCGGCCGGCGGCAATCCGGATTTCATTGCGAGGCCCGTCGCCCAGAAGATGAGCGAGAGCTTGAGGCAGACCTTCATCATCGACAACCGGCCGGGCGCTGCCGGAACCATAGGCGTGGAACTTGCGACCCGCGCCGTGCCCGAGGTCCGCGATCTCTTCGAGCGGGCCGGCATCATACCCGTAGGCAGCACGCCCGAGCAGTTCGCCCAGCAGGTGCGCAGCGACATCGCGAAATTCGGCAAGGTTGCGCGCGAGGCCGGAATTCGCGCGGAGTAGCTAAGTTTCCGGTCGGCAACACGCCCGAGAAGTTCGCGCCCTTCCATAGCATCTATCGTTTATTCGACCAATCAAGATGAGCACATTCGAATCTGGTACACCATCGAGAAGTTATCGGGCGATTCTTTCCATTGTTCTGATTATCATCGTCGGGCTCCTGGGCGGCGCCTACTACCTGCGGCCCCGCTTCGAATGGGAGCCACCGCAAATCAAGCTCATTCCGGACTCGGACCTGCTTGGCGTGGCGCCCATGGAGATCGTCGTTAGCGATCAAGGCGCTGGATTGAAGTCGGTCACTGCGACGCTCGCTTCGGGCGGCGCCGAACACACGCTCGCCTCCGAGCAGTATGCCGAGCCGGTGACCGGGAAGAAGATCACCGTCGTTTTGTCGTCGAAACTTGCCGGCGTCAAAGAAGGACCCGCGGTCCTGCGCGTCAGTGCGAGGGACCGCTCGCTGTGGAATTCTTTCCGCGGCAACGAAACCGTGATTCAAAAAAATGTCACCATCGACATCACCCCGCCCACCCTTGAACTCGTCGCCGATGATCGCTACGTCAATTTCGGCGGTGTGGGCGCGATCGTTTACAAGGCATCCGCGGATACGGCAACGAGCGGAGTCAGGATCGGCGATTATTTTTTCCCGGGTTACCAGGGTCAAATAAAG
>JACPTJ010000584.1 GCA_016192835.1 Betaproteobacteria bacterium | reverse complement strand
AGCTCGAGGAACGCTACGGCGTTCCCGATGACCAGAGGGCCAGCCTATGAACGCGCCGCGCACGATGTTGGAAAAAATCTGGGACCGCCACGTGATCGTCAGACGCGGCGCGGACGAGGCGCTGCTGCACGTCGACCGCAACTTCGTGCACGAAGGCTCGTTCCACGCGTTCGGGGCGCTTGCCGCCGAGGGCCGCAAGGTGCGCAAACCCCGTCAGACGTTCGCGACGGCCGACCATTATGTGCCGACCCGCAACCGCGAACAGGGAATCAACGCAGTCACCGATCCCGAAATGCGCAACATGCTCGAACTTTTCGCCCAGAACACCCGCGCGAACGGCATCGCCAACTATTACGGCCTCGACCACCCCCAGCAGGGGATCGTGCACGTAGTCGGCCCCGAGCTCGGCATCACCCAGCCGGGGCTCGTCATCACGTGCGGCGACTCCCACACTTCGACGCACGGCGCATTCGGCGCGTTGGCGGTTGGCATCGGCGCCTCGCAACTGAAGCAGATTCTGGCGACGCAGTGCATTTGGCAAAAGCAACCGAAGACCATGCGCATTACCGTTGCCGGCGCGATCCCGTCCGGCGTCACCGCCAAAGACATCGTGCTCGCGATCATTGCGAAAATCGGCACTGCCGGCGCGACCGGCCATGCGATCGAGTATGCAGGCTCGGCGATACGCGCGCTCAGCATGGAAGGCCGGCTGACCGTATGCAACATGTCGATCGAAGCGGGCGCGCGTGCCGGTATGATCGCGCCCGACGAAAAAACGTACGCCTATCTCGAAGGACGCGAATTTTCACCAAGAGGCGCGCATTGGGACAAAGCGCTTGAGTTCTGGCGCTCGCTGCCCACTGACGACGGCGCGCGCTTCGATCGCGAAGTAACGCTGGACGCGAACACGCTCGCGCCCATGGTCACGTGGGGCACGAGTCCCGAGGAGGCGGCATCGATCACCACCGCAGTCCCCGATCCCGCGTCCGCGGGTGACGCCGACAAACGCGCGCATATGGCGCAGGCGCTGCGCTACATGGAGTTGAAACCCGGCACTCCCCTCGAAGGCATCAAAATTCAGCGTGCTTTCATCGGCACCTGCACCAACGGCCGGATCGAGGACCTGCGCGCCGCAGCCGCGGTGCTCAAAGGCCGGAAAATCGTGGTCCCGGCATGGGTTTCACCAGGATCGAGCGCGATCAAACGTCAGGCCGAAGCCGAGGGACTCGACAGAATTTTCCGCGAAGCAGGTTTCGACTGGCGCGCGTCCGGCTGCTCGGGTTGCGCCGCGATGAACGGCGACACCGTGCCCGCGGGCGAACGATGCGCTTCGACTTCCAATCGCAATTTCGAGGGCCGCCAGGGCAAAGGCGCGCGCACCCACCTGATGAGCCCCGCGATGGTCGCGGCAGCCGCCGTGACCGGCAAGCTCACCGACGTTCGCAAACTTGTAAGTTAGATCTTGCACCGCCAAGGACGCGAAGGACGCCAAGGAAAAGCAAAAACGATAAAAGGTAAACCATGAATCACGATCTTATTTTGCCATTCGTTTTTCATTTTGCATTTGCTTCCCTTTGCGTCCTTCGCGTCCTTTGCGGTTAAAGATTTTCGGGAGTTGAATCAATGCAACCATTCACCAAACTCACCGCTGTCGCCGCGCCGCTCGACATCGCGAACATCGACACCGACAAGATCATTCCCGCGCGCTTCCTGCGCAGGCTGCGCGGGCCGGGCTACGAGAAACTGGCATTTCACGACATTCGCTACGATGCGAATGGCAATGACAGACCCGGCTTCATCCTGAACCAGGCGCCCTATCGCAACGCCAGGATCCTCGTCGCAGGCGCCAACTTCGGCTGCGGCTCGTCGCGCGAGGCGGCGGTCTATGTGCTCTACGACTACGGCATCCGCTGCGTCATCGCGCCTTCGTTCGGCGACATACACTACGGCAACGAGCTGCAGAACGGCATGCTTCCGGTAACGCTTCCCGATGAAATTTGCCAGAAGCTGCGCCGGCAATTGCACGAGCAGCCCGGCGCGCAAGTCGCAGTCGATCTGGAATCACAGACCGTGACCGGGCCCGACGGCACGACCTATCGCTTCGACATCGACCCAAACCACAAGGAACGCTTGCTCAAGGGCCTCGACGATATCGGGCTCGTGATGCAGAACATTAACGAGATCGAAGCGTTCGAGCAACGTCACCACAGTGAGCTGCCATGGCTGGCGTAGCCTGCGGCAGCGGCCGCGAAGGTCGCGCATCCCCGCCGGGGAGCAGGAAAGCGGTGCATAATGAAGAAGCCATGCAACGTAAATGCGCTTTTGTACCGCGCGCCGCGCGGTGGGTTCTCGCAACGGCCGCCTCGCTGTCCGTGTTTGCGGGCGCTGGCGCCGCGCACGGCCAGGCCTATCCGGTCAAGCCCATACGGATCATTGTGCCGTTCGCGCCGGGCGGGGCGACCGACATCCTCGGGCGGCTCGTCGCACAAAAGCTGACCGAGGGTCTGGGCCAGCAGGCGATTGTGGAAAATCGCGCGGGCGGGGGCACCGTTATCGGCACCGACATCGTTGCCAAGTCGCCTGCCGATGGCTACACGCTGCTGATGACGTCGACGAGCACCGTCACGAATCCGAGCCTGTTGCGCAAGCTGCCTTTTGACACGCTACGCGACCTGACGGCGGTCACCCAACTCGTATCGTCGCCCAATGTGCTCGTGATTCATCCCTCGCTGCCCGTGAAATCGGTGCGCGAACTGATCGCTTTGGCGCGGGCGAAGCCGGACCAGGTTACGTTCGGTTCCGGGGGCAATGGCACCTCCACGCATCTCGGCGGAGAAATACTGCCCCTCATGGCCGGTGTGCGCATGGTGCACGTGCCATACAAGGGGGCGGGTCCCGCGACGATCGCCGTGATCAGCGGCGAGATCTCGTGGCAGTTGGTGGCCATCCTCTCAGTTGTCCCTCACATCAGATCCGGCAGGCTGCGGGCGATCGCCGTGAGCAGCGCGCAACGGGCGTCGATACTGCCCGACGTACCGCCGGTCGCCGATACCCTGCCCGGGTTCGAAGCCAGCCCATGGACGGGCGTGTCCGCGCCTGCGGGGACCCCGAAGGAAGTGATCTCCAGGCTGCAGCAGGTGATCGCCAAAGGTTTTACCGCCCCGGAAACGCGCGAACGCCTGGCTCAGGATGGCAACGAAGTGGTGGTCAGCACTCCGGAGCAATTCGACGTTTTTTTCCGCGCGCAGATGGAAAAATGGGCCAAAGTGATCAAGGATGCGGGCATCCGGCTTGAATGATTTTCAACAAGAGGGGGAAGAACCATGATTTATGAAATGAGGACTTACGATCTCAAACCGCGCTCGCTGCCCGAGGTCGAAAAACGCTTCGGCGAAATGTACGAAAAGCGCAGGAAATATTCCGAACTGGCGGCGTTCTGGCATACCGAGATCGGCCCGCTCAACCAGATCATTCACGTCTGGCCGTACCGGGATCTGGAGGAACGGGGCCGCATCCGCGCGGCGGCGGTGAAGGACGGCGCCTGGCCGCCGGATACCGGCGAATTCATCGTCGCCATGCGCTCGGAGATCATGATCCCGTTCGCGATTTCACCGGAACTCAAGCCCGGCAAGATGGGACCTTATTTTGAGATGCGAACCTACACCTACGCCACGGGTGCGCTCCCCAACATCATTCAAGTGTGGGAAAAGGCGCTCCCGGCACGGCTGCAGTTCAGCCCGCTGTGCGCGGCGTGGTATTCGGAACTGGGCGGCCTCAACAAGTTCGTGCACATCTGGCCTTACCCGTCGCTCGATGCGCGCAACGACGCACGCAGTAAGGCGCGCGCGACCGGCGTGTGGCCGCCCTCGGCCAAAAAACTCGGCATCCCGGAGTATCAGCTCACCGCCCAGGAAAACAAGATCCTGATGCCCGCCTCGTTCTCGCCGCTGCAGTAGGAACCGCAGTAGCAAGCGGCCACCAGTCTATTTGGGCGGCTTCGCCAACAGGAAAAACAACGACCCCAAACCGGCGAGCACCGCCAGGAGCGTAAAACCTGCGCGGTAGTTGCCGGTCCAGTCGGCGAACGCACCGGCCAGCAGCGGTCCGCCGATCTGGCCGAAAACGATGACCAGAGACGCGAGCCCGGTGATCATGCCGATCGAGCGCCGGCCGAAGTAGTCAGCGCGGATCGCATGTATAAAGGGGCCGCGCAGACCCCAACCCGTACCGTGCGCCAGCGCGGCAACCGCCAGGATGACGGGGCCGGTAGCATAGGTGATCATGAGCAGGCCAACTGCGTGCATCAGCATGCAGGCGGCGATGACCAGGCGTTTCTCGAATTTCTCGCCGATCACCCATCCCAGCATCACGCCGAGGAATTGTCCGAGCGTCACCAGCGTGATGACGAGCGAGGCCTGGGCGAGCGAGTAGCCCAGGCCCTCCTTGATATGCGTGATGGCGTGCACGTTCACGGCGGATACGACCAAAAGTGCGAAGCCATGGCCGATCGAGAGCAGCCAGAAAGCGCTGGTACGCGTCGCTTCGCGCGCGCTGAACGCGCGCCGGGAGGGCGCTGCGGGATGTCCGGTGCTCTTGGGCGCAGGTGACAGGCCGTCCACGGTTTCACCGTGATCCTCCGGGCGGCTGCGGATCACCCGTGCGAGCGGCCAACCGATCAGGATCGCGATGACGCCCGAACCGAAGGCCGTAGCCCGCCAGCCGTAGGTTTGAATCGACCAGGCAACCAGGAACACGAAAAGGCCGCCGATTGCGCCGCCGAACTGGAGCGCGGAGAGCGCGCGTGCACGGCGTTTCTCGAACCACTGGATGATCGTCACACTCACGACGAAGTTGCTGAACATGCTCGAGCCGAGTGCAACAACCACAAACGCCGCGTAGAAACCGGCCAGCGTATCGGTCTGGCTGAGGAGAATGAAGCCGATGCCGAACGTAACGATGCCGGCGCGGACGATGCCCTGCGACCCGAAGCGATCGACCATCCAGCCGAGCACCGGACCGAGCAGCGCGACCTCCACCGATTTAAGCGCCGCTGCGCCAGAAAGGGCCGTCTTGCTCCACCCACGCTCCTCGACCAGGACCGCCAGGTAGACACCAAAAGCCTGGTTCAGCAGCAGGCTCTGCAGAAACTGCATTGCGCCGCTGGCAACCACGATACGCCAGCCGTAGAAAATCTTCATGGGATGCCCGGAGGATAACGCAGGTGCTGCGTCTGCGCATCACCATCCGCGAAAGCGTCGCATTCCTTGAAGAGCGAGCGGGCTTGAGCGCCACCGATGAAGGTGCAGGATGCCGGGTATGGGATGGCCGAGGCGGGCGCTTTCCGTTCGCTTCTTGATTCACCTCAAGACCGCTCCCATTTCGCGCGCCCCCGGTTGAGTTAGATCAACACGTTTGTGCCGCAGTGCGACTATAAATGTAACCTTACGCAACGCTGAAACGGGCGGAGCAGCTCGGTGCGGGTTTCGCGCAGGCAGTCCCGGCGCGGCGATTTGTTCCGCTGCAATCGCGGCCGAAGGCTGAGGAAATCCAGCGTAAACATTTCAAGCGTGATTCTGCGCGCGCAGCCGGAGAAGCTGCCCGGCGTGCGCAGCGGCGTGGCGGCGATTCCGGGCGTCGAAATCCACGCCGATGGCAACGACGGCCGCCTCGTGCTCACCATCGAGGACGGCGAGGGATACGCGCTACCGGACGTTTTTCTCAAGCTGCACCAACTGGACGGGGTGATCTCGGCATCGCTCGTCTACCAGTATTGCGACGATGGTCTTCCACAGGAGACGGACAAATGAATTTCAACAGACGCGAATTCATCAAAGCGAACGCGGCCGCGGCCGCCACCGCGATAGCCGGCATCAGCTTGCCGGCGGGCGCGGCAGCCACCCCCGCCGAGGACAAAAGCATCCGCTGGGACAAAGGCGTGTGCCGTTACTGCGGCACCGGCTGCGGCGTGCTGGTCGGCGTGAAGGACGGGCGCGTAGTGGCGACGCAGGGTGACCCGGAGGCGCCGGTCAACCGGGGGTTGAATTGCATCAAGGGGTATTTTCTCGCCAAGATCCAGTACGGCAAGGACCGCCTCACCCGCCCGTTGCTGCGCATGAAAAGCGGTAAATTCGACAAGAACGGCGAGTTCGCGCCGGTGACCTGGAAGCAGGCCTTCGACATCATGGAAGAAAAATGCAAGGCTGCGTTGAAAGCGAAAGGCCCGGCCTCGGTCGGCATGTTCGCCTCCGGTCAATGGACGATCTGGGAAGGTTACGCCGGCGCCAAGTTCATGAAAGCCGGACTGCGGTCCAACAACATCGACCCCAACGCGCGTCATTGCATGGCGAGCGCGGTGGCCGGTTTCATGCGCACGTTCGGCATCGACGAACCGATGGGCTGTTACGACGACATCGAGCACGCGGATGCGTTCGTGCTGTGGGGCTCGAACATGTCCGAGATGCACCCGATCCTGTGGTCGCGGCTCACCGACCGGCGCCTGACCGCCAAGCACGTGAAGGTCGCAGTACTCTCCACGTTCAGCCACCGCAGCACCGAACTCGCGGACATCGAGCTGATCTTCAAGCCGCAGACCGATCTGGCGATCCTCAATTACATCTGCAACCACATCATCCAGTCGGGCAGCGTGAACGAGGAGTTCGTGAAGAAGAACGTCAATTTCATGAAGGGCGCCACCGACATCGGTTACGGCCTGCGTCCCAACCATCCGCTGGAGCTCGCTGCCAACAACAACGGTTATCCCGGCGCGGACGGCAAACCCAAGGGTGACCCCAATGCGGCGAGCCCGATCACGTTCGACGAGTTCAGGCAGTTCGTATCCGAGTACACCGCCGACAAGGTGTCGCAGCTCTCCGGCGTGCCGAAGGAGAAGCTCGAAGCGCTCGCCAGGCTTTATGCCGACCCCAAGACCAAGGTCGTGTCGTACTGGACGATGGGCTTCAACCAGCACACGCGCGGCACGTGGGCCAACAACATGGTCTACAACTGCCACCTGCTGACGGGCAAGATTTCCGAGCCGGGCAATGGGCCTTTCTCATTGACCGGCCAGCCATCGGCATGCGGCACCGCGCGCGAAGTGGGCACGTTCGCGCACCGGCTTCCCGCAGACATGGTGGTGATGAATCCGAAGCACCGCGAAATCGCTGAACAGATCTGGAAGCTTCCCGTAAGCACCATTCCAGGCCAAATCGGTCTCCACGCGGTGGCGCAGGATCGCGCATTGAAAGACGGCAGACTCAATTTCTACTGGACCTTGTGCACCAACAACATGCAGGCGGGTCCCAACCTCACGCAGGAGCGTTATCCGGGATTCCGCAATCCCCAGAACTTCGTGGTGGTGTCCGACGCTTATCCGACGGTTAGCGCGCTTTCCGCCGACCTGATCCTGCCCGCCGCGATGTGGACGGAGAAAGAAGGCGCCTATGGCAACGCCGAGCGTCGCAGCCAGTTCTGGCGCCAGCAGGTCAAGGCACCGGGCGAGGCGAAGTCAGACCTGTGGCAGATCGTCGAATTCTCCAAGCGCTTCAAGGTTGAGGAAGCGTGGGGCGAAGAACTGGTCGCGAAGAAGCCCGAATACCGCGGCAAGACGCTGTTCGACGTGCTATTTGCCAACGGCGAGGTCAACAAGTACCCGCTCAAGGATACTCAGCAAGGATTCGAGAACGACGAAGCTAAACACTTCGGCTTCTACTTGCAGAAAGGCTTGTTCGAGGAGTACGCGAAGTTCGGCCGCGGCAAGGCGCACGATCTCGCGCCGTTCGACATGTACCACAAGGCACGCGGCCTGCGCTGGCCGGTGGTCGACGGCAAGGAAACGCTGTGGCGCTTCCGCGAGGGCTACGATCCGTACGTGAAGAAAGGCGAGGGCGTGCGGTTCTACGGCAAACCGGACGGCAAGGCGGTCATCTTCGCTCTGCCGTACCAGCCGCCGGCCGAATCGCCGGACAAGGACTACGACCTGTGGCTCGCCACCGGGCGCGTGCTCGAGCATTGGCACACCGGCACCATGACGCGGCGCGTGCCCGAGCTCTACCGGGCGTTCCCTGACGCGTGGGTGTTCATGCACCCGAAGGACGCCGAAAAACGCGGTCTGAAACGCGGCGACGCGGTGAAAGTAATCAGCCGCCGCGGCGAGATGGCGACCAAGGTCGAAACCCGCGGCCGCAACAAGGTGCCCGAAGGTCTCGTATTCATCCCGTTCTTCGACGAGAGCCGGCTCGTGAACAAGCTCACGCTCGACGCCACGTGCCCGATCTCGAAACAAACCGACTTCAAGAAATGCGCGGTCAAGATCTTAAAAGCGTAAGGCGTGAGGCGGTAAAGGCTCGCGTCGCCCTGCGCCGTCAAAGGCACCGATGCTAGACGAAGGCAAATTCAAGGCGGCGGCGCGCCGGCAGTTCCTGTTCGACACGGCGAAGCTCGCGTGCGGCGTCGGCATGTTTGGCCTCGGAGTCGGGCTGTACGCGAAGCAGGCTAAAGCGCTGCCGCCGATCGCGATCCGCCCGCCGGGCGCGCGTGCGGAAGCCGAATTCCTCGGCGCCTGCATCCGCTGCGGGATGTGCGTGCGCGATTGCCCGTACCATATCCTCGACCTCGCGAGGGCCGGGCAGGATATCGCTACGGGCACGCCGTATTTCACCGCGCGCAGCGGGCCGTGCGAAATGTGCGACGACATTCCGTGCGTAAAAGTGTGCCCGACCGGCGCGCTCGACCACGAATTGAAGGATATCGACAAGGCACGCATGGGACTGGCGGTGCTGGTCGATCACGAAACCTGCCTCAATTTCCTCGGGCTGCGCTGCGACGTCTGCTACCGGGTATGCCCGCTCATCGACAAGGCGATCACGCTCGAACAGCAGCACAATCCGCGCACCGACAAGCACGCCAAGTTCATTCCCACCGTGCACTCAGACCGGTGTACCGGCTGCGGCAAGTGCGAAAAGGCCTGCGTGCTGGAGGCGGCGGCGATCCGGGTGCTCCCGCGCCACCTGGCGAAAGGCGAGCTTGGCCGGCACTATCGCCTCGGCTGGGAAGAGCAGAAGAAAGCGGGCAAACCGCTCGTCGAAGGCATCATCGATCTGCCCGATCGCATGCCGGAGAACGTGAAATGAAACCAGGCATCGGCGCCGATGCGGTCCGCGCCAAAGGCTGGCTGCGCGCGCATCAGTGGCTGCTCGCGCGCCGCGCTTCCCAATTCGCAGTGCTCGCGCTGTTCCTCGCCGGGCCGTGGCTCGGCTACTGGATCATCAAGGGCAACCTCAACTACAGTCTGACGCTCGGCGTTCTGCCGCTCGCCGACCCGTACGTGCTGCTGCAGTCGCTCGTTGCCGGACACCGACCCGAACGCAACGCGCTGATCGGCGCGGCACTCATTTTGGTTGCATATTTCCTGGTCGGCGGACGTGCCTACTGCGCGTGGGTATGCCCGGTCAATGTGGTGACCGACGCGGCGCACTGGCTGCGCGCGCGGCTCGGCGTGCGCGGCGGTGCGAGGCTGTCGCACGCCACACGCTACTGGATTCTGGCGACGACGCTGGCGCTCGCTTTGATCACCGGCACCATCGCGTGGGAACTGGTGAATCCGGTTTCTATGCTGCACCGGGGAATCATCTTCGGCATCGGCGCCGGCTGGATCGTCATCGCCGCGGTGTTCCTGATCGATCTCTTCGTCGCCGAGCGCGCGTGGTGCGGGCATTTGTGCCCGGTCGGCGCGTTCTATAGCGTGGTCGGCAAATTCAGCCCGCTGCGCGTCTCAGCGGTACGGCGCGAACAATGCAACGATTGCGCCGATTGCTATGCCGTGTGCCCGGAGCCGCTGGTGATCAAGCCTGCGCTCAAAGGCGCGGAACAGGGCCACGGCCCGGTGATACTTTCGCCCAACTGCACCAATTGCGGCCGTTGCATCGACGTTTGCTCCAAGGACGTTTTTGCCTTCGCTACCCGTTTCAGCAATCGCAGCGAACCGCAGGCCCATAACCAACGGCCTGCAACGCGTTCCGCTGAAGCACCCGTTCAACTGTCCTGACGCCAAGGAGTCGCTCATGAACAAGTCCATCACGATACTTCTCGCCACACTCGGACTGATATTGTCGCAGCCGGCAATCGCGCAGCAGAGCACATCCCGCGTGCAGACGCTGCGCGGCGCTGACGCCGCCGCAACCGACCAGGCGCCGCCGGAGCGGCCCTACGCGGGCAAGTCGCCCGGTAGCCAGAAGCTCGTTGCGCGCACCTTCAGCACTCAACCGCCATTGATACCGCACTCGATCGAGGGTTTCGAAGAACTAACTCTGCAGAGCAACCCGTGCCTGTCCTGCCACGGACCCGAAAACTACAAGAACGTAAAAGCGCCGAAAGTGGCCGACAGCCATTTCAAGGACCGTGACGGCAAAGTGCTACTGGAGGTATCCGCGTCGCGCTACCAATGCACGGGCTGCCATGTCCCGCAAGCCAACGCGAAACCGCTGGTCGCGAATACGTTCCGCGGCGACGCCGCGAAGAGGAAGTAGCGCGGCCGGCAACCAGCGGATGTAGCTTACCTCAGTGCGCCGGCTGTAGTGCAATTGCCGGATCGCGCCACGCACCTGGTCCAGCAGACGCGGGCGGGGTCGGCGCCGGGTGCGCCTACCGCTGTTGCTGCATTCGCCGAGTCCGTTGATTGCGTTTGCAATGCGGTTCCCTTTCGCAGCCTATTTCAGATAATGCTGCGAGCAACGCAGGCTATCTTGACTACCAGGCATAGCCACGACTTCCTAAACGCATGATTTCAGGGAACGGATGACAAAGGCATGCGCTTGGGTGTCTAATAAGTCGACATTTAGGAAGTTCACTACACGTTAGCCACCGCATGAAGGTCGGAGTATCATGACCGCTGGTGGATTTGGGGGTATGGCAATGGCGAATCCTAATCTGGTCGTGCACCGAGATCCGGAGATCTTGGGTGGAACGCTAGTATTCGTAGGCACCCGGGTTCCCGTCAAAATCCTGTTCGACTATCTTGAGGCTGGCGATAGTCTTGACGTTTTTCTCGATGAGTTTCCCTCTGTGACTCGT
>JACPTJ010000583.1 GCA_016192835.1 Betaproteobacteria bacterium | reverse complement strand
TTCCGGGTGCGCGGCCGGTGATCGCGCTCGCTGAGGCGGTCGGCAAGATCGAGGCCGCGGTTGCGGCGCGCCGCGACCCCGATTTCATCATCATCGCGCGCACCGATTCCGCGGATGGGCTCGGTCTCGATGAGGCGATACGCCGCGTTCAGACTTACGTCCAGGCCGGTGCCGATGTGGCATTCGTCGAACTGAAGAGCGGCCCGACGCTCCTCGACGATCTGAAACGCGTGACTTCCGCGGTGGACGCGCCATGTTTCGTGAATGTCGACGCGGGCGGTAAGCTGGGCGAGTTGACGGCGGCTGAAATCGAGCAGCTCGGTTTACGCATCGCGATCTATCCCGGTCTCGCTCGAGGCGCCGCCGGCTTTGCGATTCGGGAGGCGCTGGGAGCGCTCAAGCGCGACGGCAACACCCGGGCGGTGCGCAGCCGCATGCTCGGCATCCAGGAATACAATCAGGCACTCGGGCTTCCCGACATCGAGCAGTGGGAGCAGAAGTATCTTCGGTAAACCCAAAAAAGGCGATTCAACGCAAAGACGCGAAAGAAACGCGGGCGAATGCCGGTAAAATCAAAAACCGAAACCCACTCGCGATCTCACGACCTCGCGATTTCACAATCTCAGGACCTCACAAATATGTCTTCTACTCAACCATCCTGGCCTGACCAGATACACCGCGTGTTCCGCGGCCAGCGCGTGCGCCAAGTCGCGTATGTGCCGGATTTCGGGCACTCCCGTCTCATCAATCTCGTTCGTTCCGACCGGCAGATGCGCGCTGTTCCGCTTACCACGGAGGAGGAGGGCGTCGCGCTTGTGACCGGCGCCTGGCTCGGGGGCGAGCGCGGCGTTCTGCTGATGCAATCGAGCGGCGTGGGTAACTGCATCAACATGCTCGGCATGATCCAGGAGTGCCGCATCCCGCTGCTCATGCTCGTCACCATGCGCGGCCAATGGGGCGAGTTCAATCCGTGGCAGGTGCCCATGGCGCAGGCGACGGCGCCCGCGCTCGCGGCGATGGGCGTGATCGTGCAACCGGTGGAGCGCGCCGCCGAAGTCGCGGAAACCGTGGCGGCCGCGGGGCGGCTCGCATTCAACACCTGCCGCGCCGTTGCGGTACTGATCTCGCAGCGCGTGACTGGCGCGAAGGAGTTCAAATGACGACCCGACACAGAAAACCGACGCTGGACCGCCGCAAGGCGGCGGCGGCAATCCTCGGGCAGCGCGGCGATGCGCTGGTCGTCGCGGGGCTCGGTGCACCGTGCTGGGACACGGCCGCAGCGGGCGACCATCCGCTCAACTTTTACACGTGGGGCGGCATGGGCAGCGCCGCCATGATCGGGCTGGGCATGGCGCTCGCGCAGCCGAAGCGGCGCGTGCTGGTGATCACCGGCGACGGCGAAATGCTGATGGCGCTGGGCGCGTTCGCGACGATCGCCGTGCAGCAGCCGCGGAATCTGGCGGTGATCGTCATCGACAACGAACATTACGGCGAGACCGGCATGCAGCAGACCCACACCCGGCTCGGGGTGGACCTTGCCGGAATGGCGAAGGCGGCGGGTTTCCGCGCCGCGGGCACGATATACAGCACCGCCGAACTGAAGGCATGGATTCCACGCATCCACCGCGAACCGGGTCCGGTGTTTGCGGCAGTCAAGGTCACGACGGCGAAGGCGCCGCTGATATTGCCGGCGCGCGACGGCACGGTGCTCAAGAACCGGTTTCGCGAGGAATTGCTGGGCGCCAAAGCGCGCTAACGCCACATCTATCCTGTATAATGACAAGCGAATATCACGGCGTTGCAAGGACTTAGCGTGAAAATTGGATCCGGAATATAGAGGCTTGCGACATGCTGGCCCCGGATTTCGTCACGCCGCTGGTTTCCGACGTTTGAGACTCTCGAGTACCGGGTTCGTTGACCGTAATAACGGGCGCGTGGTGTCGACCAGGGGAAATTGTGGAGCTCAAACCGGCCAAGTGGACTCTCGATGAAGACCTGATATTGCCGTGGGTATGGGCGACGGTCCTCGTTGCCGTGATCATCGTCGCTGCCATACCGGTAGATTCGCGCGCGCAAATGTGGGTCGCGGGCTGGGTGTTGCTGATCATGTCCTTCATGCGGCGAAGGCAGCGCTTGCCCGGCAGCTACCGCGTATTGTTTCTGTGCCTGGGCGCCTATCTGACGGCGCGCTACTTTTTCTGGCGCACGTTCAGCACCCTCGGTTATCACGACATCGCCAGTTATATCGGGACCTGGCTGCTGTACCTCGCCGAGGTATTCGGGATCGCGCTTTTTTTCCTGGGCATTTTCGTCAATATTCGGCCGGCGAAACGATCGTTCGCGCCATTGCCTGACGACCCGCGACAATTGCCGTCAGTTGACGTGCTGGTGCCGAGTTACAACGAAGCGCCGGAAATGCTCGAAGTGACGCTGTCGGCTGCGGTCCAGATCCGTTATCCGAAAGAGAAGCTGCGCGTCTATCTGCTGGATGACGGCGGCACCGTGCAAAAACGCAACGGCCCTTCTGCCGAAGAAGCCGCCGCTGCAGTGTTGCGCCATCAGACGCTGCGCGCCATGTGCGAACGAATCGGCGCCCATTACCTCACGCGTGAGAAC
Source organism: Betaproteobacteria bacterium (assembly GCA_016192835.1). Taxonomy (GTDB): domain Bacteria; phylum Pseudomonadota; class Gammaproteobacteria; order Burkholderiales; family SG8-41; genus PALSA-1004. The sequence continues at coordinate 1,680 of JACPTJ010000583.1, read as the reverse complement.
AACGAGCACGCGAAAGCAGGGAACATCAATGAAGCGCTGAAGAACGTTCACGGCGACCTTGTTCTGATGCTCGATGCCGATCACGTGCCGACCGTGGATATTCTGGAAAAGACCGTCGGCTTGTTCGTGCGCGACGAGAAACTGTTTCTGGTCCAGACCCCGCATTTTTTCATCAGCCCGGACCCGATCGAAAAGAATCTCCAGGTCTTCGAACGCATGCCCAGCGAGAACGAGATGTTTTATTCAGTCATCCAGCACGGGCTGGATTTCTGGAATGGCGCGTTTTTCTGCGGTTCGGCGGGCATCCTGCGGAGGAAACACCTGGATGAGATCGGCGGCATGAGCGGCGCCAGCATTACGGAAGACGCCGAAACTTCGCTGGTGTTGCATCGCCACGGCTACAACAGCGCCTACATCAACCATCCGATGATCTCCGGCCTGCAGCCGGCGACTTATACCGACTTTGTCGTGCAGCGGCTGCGCTGGACGCAGGGCATGGTGCAGATTTTTGTGCTGAACAACCCGATGTCGGTCAAGGGTCTGAAATTCTGGCAGCGCCTGTGTTACCTGAGCAGCTCGTTTTTCTGGTTTTTCGGTTACGCGCGAGTGATATTCCTGGTCGCGCCCGCGGCCTACCTGCTCTTCAGTCTGCGCGTCTACGATGCCAATCTCAGGGAGGTGCTCGTCTATGCGGTCCCGCATTTGATCGGGGGCCTGCTGGTGAACGACTACCTGTTTGGCAGGGTGCGCTGGGCGTTTGTTTCCGAGCTGTACGAAATCATGCTGTCGCTGTTTTCACTGCCCATCATCATCAGGGTTCTGATGAACCCGCACGAGCCGAAATTCATCGTGACGCCGAAAGGCGAGCAGGTCAGCCAGGATTTCATTTCGAAGCTGGCCACCCCTTTTTACGTGATTTACGCGGTGACGCTGGTTGCATGCGCGATGGGGGTGTATCGCTTTTTTGAGTACCCGTTCGAGCGTGACACCATCTACGTCACCATGGCCTGGGAACTGGTCAATCTGGTGGTGCTCAACGCGGCCCTCGGTGCGCTGTATGAACGCAGGCAGCGGCGCGTAACACCCCGCATGCCGGCGAATATCGACGCCCAGTTGCAGTTTGACGGGCAGCCGTTAATTCAGTGTAATATTAATGACTTGTCCGGTAATGGCGCGCTGCTGTCGGTTTCCGAGTCCGCATTCGCGCCGGTGAAGGGAGTGCCACGTGCGGAACTTGTCGTTTTGAATCCGGCCTTGAGAAAGATTTCGCGATTGCACGTCATCATCCGCAGCTCACGCGCAACCGGCAACGGGAGGATGGCCGTGGGTCTCGAATTTTCGGCCGAGTCACAAAGCGAGAAGCTCGAAAAGGTGGCTCTGGTACACGGCGACAGCGAGCGCTGGGTGCGGTTCATGCGCACCCGAAACACGCGCCAGGGGATCGTAAGAAGCTTTCTGCTGATGCTGACGTTGGGCATCAAATTTGGCGGAGTGCATTTTCGCGCGGTTTTTCAGGACCTATTCGGCGGGATGGCCAAACCGGTCGGAAGTGTGGCGCGGCCCGCCTATCAGGTGTTGAAGCGGGGCGTCATCAAAGGGCGGGCATGGTTGCTGGGGGTTCCTGCCCCCTAACTCACGGGACCAAATCAAATGCCAAGAATCAGCAAATCAAAAACGGCT
>JACPTJ010000555.1 GCA_016192835.1 Betaproteobacteria bacterium | reverse complement strand
GGTCGTACAGGTCGTAGCGCAACTCGCGCGCGATGGTGAGCACGTCCCTGGTGCCCTTGGTCACGATCAAACCCGTGCGCGCGCCCTTGCGCTCGATCAGCGTGTTGGTGACCAGTGTCGTGCCGTGCACGACCTCCGTTACGTTGGGTTTCACCGCGCCGCGCGCGGCAGCGAGCTGCTTGAGCAGGTCGACCATCACGGTAGTAACCGCCTCGCCCGGATCGTGCGGCGTGGTCAGCGTCTTGCTGACCCAAATGCGCCCGCCGGGCGCGGTGACGGCGAGGCCGTCGGTAAACGTGCCGCCGATATCTACCGCAACGCGCAGCCGGTCGCGCGTGGTCTTTGTTTTGGCTTTAGTCACAACATCCTCATCGATTCTGCAACACGGAGTACTTCATCGCTCCGCATTCCGCGCCCTCGGTTGAAGTACCGTCATCAGCTTACGCACGCGAGGCAGCGACTCCAGCTCCGCGATCATCGCGATCGACTCCTCAATTTGTGACTGAGGCAATACGTCGCTAGCGCAATCTCTGTATTTTTCGGCAAGGTCGTCCCACGTTGCCGGCTCTTCCGACCAACCCCGCGCGTGCGATCGCGCGGTCGACAAAATTCGCCCGTCCTTCAGAACGACCCTCAGCCGCATTTCGCCCCAGTTGACACCCTCCTCGCCCCACTGGCCGCGGTGGTGGCGCAAATCGTCGGGAACGATCACGCGGACCTGCTGCATGAGCTGCTGAACATCACTCTGTCGTACTCGCTCATCGGTATATTGTCTCAACCCGGCTGCCTTATCGATCAAGGCCACCGCCATGTCGTAGGCAAGGCAGAAACGCGCTTTGTGCGAGTCGTGTGCCGTCGTGTAGGGAGCAATGGCGAGGCATTGCGGCGTCACCTCCAGCTCGATCCGCTCGACCTGAGAGGCCTGCAAGCTGTGCTCACGCGCAAGATTGAGCATGGCGTCAATGGCGGCACCGGGCGCGGTCGATCCAGGATGGAGTCGTACGATGGTGGTGTTGTTCGCGAGTTCCCATTCCGTGCCGAGGCCCGCTTCCATTTTATCGAGACGATAATTGCCCACGCCGTTGAAGGTGTCAGCCATGCCATAACGATCATGGCCCTCCACGCCGTCGTCTCGCCCCTCGATGATATCGGGGTCTACCTTGTATCCTGCCGCGGCAAGCAGCACGGAAAAGATGCCGCACCGCACTCCGTGCCCGACGTGAAACGCTTTGCCCATCGACCCAACGTTCTTTCGCACGCCTGATCCTTGTGAAGCCGCCAGTCCGAATGCCATGCGTGTCTGCTGCAGATCCAGGTTCATCATGCGTGCGCCCGCGGCAGCCACCCCGAACGCACCTAGGATACCGTTCGGATGCCATCCGCGATCGAGCAGGTACGGTCTCAAGCCTTTTGCGATGTGCGACTCGACCTGAAACCCGATCACGAACGCTTCCAGCATCCGGGCCCCGCTCAAGCCCAAATGTTCTGCCAAAGCGAGCGCTCCCGGCACCATGCAAACGCTCACGTGCGTGACACTCTTGGTATAGTCGTCGTATTCAAGCGCGTGAGCGGCAACGCCATTGATGTAGCCCGCCAACGGCACCGAGGTCTTGCCTGCATGGCCGATGATGCTCGCCTGGGCGCGCCCCCCGATCTGACGAGCGACATCCATCGAAATCAGCGTGGAGGGATGGCGCGCGCCCGCTATGGTGACGCCGATGATGTCCAGAAAGCGTAGCTTTGCTGACGCTATCGCTTCACGGCTGATCTTCGTCGAAGGGCTCTCGATCGCGAGTCGAGCCAGCTTTTCCGTTATACCCATGGCCGAATCAACCTAACGCCGGCGCTTTCGCGCCGGCTTTCATGAGCCGAGTCAAAGGCGTGATGGAGTCCAGCGCGTCGAGCGCCTTAACCGTGTTGACTATCTCCTTCATCTCCCTCTCGTTCTTGAGGCCGTGGGTAACTTGCGCGAACTTTTCCGCGGCGTCAGACCAGGACAGATAGAGCTGCGATTGATCGATGTCGTCACCATTGCCCTCGATCTTCGTGCCGTCGTCAAGGTCGATACGCATGCGCAGATCCCATCCATTCATGCCGGCGACTTCACGCAGTTCGATCTTGCGCGCGAGCGTCAGGAACCCGGGATCCGTGCGCTCCTTCTCGACCTCCGATAATCGCATGTCGCCGGTTTTCAAGTTCATCGCAATGGTGAATTGCTTGCTGATGAGGCATTGATCGATGGATTGAAAAGGACCGCGATAGTCTATTCCGGCGTAGTTCATCCGCTCATGGGTACCGCCTTTCGGTATATCGACCTCGACACGCGCGATGCGCCGGTAGTCTATGTTGTGCTTGCTTTGCAACCGATGTGCGACCGACGCGCTGCCCTGATTGGCTCCGCCGGTGGGAAACCGCTTAAAGCAGGTATCGATGATATGAAAATGGGTGCCCAGCTCATGCAGCGCACCGCGCTCCTCTGCGTTGGTTCCGGAGAAGCTCCTGTTTACGCCATGCGATCCCTCCAGCACGTGCTTCGAGCCCACCAGTCCATCGCGCGCGAGATAACTCGCCGTGATACCGGCTCTCGACCCAAAGGCTTCCTGAAAGGACCATTCCATCGAACCTTCATTCCACGGCTGCAGGACGCCGCCACACAGGCTGCCGGCGCAGCCCAACGCGTTGGCCATCTGCTCCTTGTCGAGTCGCATCAGCGTTCCTGCCGCCGCAGCAGCGCCGAAATACGAGTAAACGGAGCTTGCACGAAAGCCGCGCGTGAACGCAGGCACCGCGAGATATCCGGCGCGATCCTCCACATCATATGCCGCGACGATGCTGGCTATCAGCTCACGGCCCGAGCGGCGCTCTTCTTCGCATACGGCAATGGCCGTTGGGATCACCGCCGCACCGATGTGGGAGTGGCTCACCTGTAACCAGTCGTCCTGCAATATGCAGTGCGCGGCGACGGAATTAGGCAGCACTGCATCGATGGCGCGCGCCGCGTTGCTCGTCATCCACACCGTTGCGTTCCCCGACGACCCGAGGCGCGAGGCGGTTTTCAGTGCGACTTTCCAGTTGTCACGACAGGAGCCGGCGACTGCGATGCCGAGCAGATCAAGCACGCAGACTTTCGCTTTGTCGACGACCGCAGGCGGCAACTGCTCGTATTGCAGCTCACTGGCGAATTGCGCCAGACTTTCGATTATCGTTTGCATGAGTCGATTCCCGATTCGACGCGAAGCTTGAACTCGGAGCCGATCTTGCTCCACTTCGTAACTTCCGGAGTCATGAATTCCTTGAATTGCCCGGGAGAGGCAACGAAAGGCTCCGCGCCCTGAACTGCCGCCACCCGGCGTGGACACCAGAATGGTATCACCCTTCTTGAGTATGAACTGGCGCTTTGCGCCACCGCACTACCACGCCGGCGCGCAGTCCACGTCGTGAAATCATCGCAGTGCTGCGAATCCTGTCATGACATGCTAATCTTATCAAGAGAGCCTGGGGAATAGAAAGCATGTCAGGATAGGGCTGGCGATCAACCGACATACACGGCAATATGGGCGGTACGCAATAATTAGGTGTCTTGTGCACCGCCGATGTACGCAGAGAGGAGAAGCCACGGCATGTTGAACTCCATTCGCGCTTTGCTGCATACGCCAGACTCGCATCGCGGTTTTGCAGTGCTTTCCACCGTGGTGGCGGTCTGCGTCGTCAATCCCGCGACGGCGGCTGATTACCCGGTCAAACCGGTGCGGCTCATTGTCCCGTTCGCCGCGGGCGGAAGCTCCGACACAGTCGCCCGCCTAATCGGTGCGAAGCTGACTGCGGCATGGGGACAGCAAATCGTTGTGGAAAACCGGCCCGGCGGCAGCACAACTATCGGCGCCGGCTTTGTGGCGAGATCAGCACCCGACGGCTACACCCTTCTTCTGGCGAACGCCAACCACACGGTCAATCCAGCGCTGTTCAAGTCACTGCCCTACGATGCGGTGAAGGCCTTCGTGCCGGTGGTCCGGATTGGCGATGTGACGACGGTGCTGCTGGTGCATCCGTCGGTACCGGCCAGATCGGTCAAACAATTAATACAGCTCGCCAAAGCGCGTCCTGGCGAACTCAACTTCGCTTCTCCCGGCGTTGGCACTTCCTCGCACATGACCGGAGTGCTGTTCCACTCGAGGACCGGAATCAACATGGTCTTCGTGCCGTACAAAGGGGCGGGGCCGTCGCTCATCGACCTCATCGCAGGGCAGGTGACGATCGGCGCATCCGGTCTCATCAGCTCGTTACATTACCTCGATACCGGCCGGCTGCGGGCGTTGGGCGTGACCACTGTCAAGCGATCCGTTCTGATGCCGGATATTCCCACGATCGCGGAATCCGGCGTCCCGGGCTTCGAGGTTACCAATTGGTTCGGTGTATTAAGCCCTGCCGGCACGCCCGAGCCCATTGTCGAGAAAATCTATCAGGAGATAGCCAGACAAGTCAGTCAGGAAGACAACAAGCAGCAGATGCTGAAAACAGGACTGGAATCCTCGTTGAGCAACCCCGCCGAGTTTGGCGATTTCATTCGATCTGAAATCGGAAAATGGATCAAGGTCACCCGCGAAATGGGCATCAAGCCCAATTGACCCACCGACGCACATGACCAAGTTCGCCCACTTACGCCGGCCCAATTTTGTATCCAAGAAAGCGCAGCCACCTCTCCATCTAGGGGCGCAGCATGTTCAGAAGCCCACGAATTTCCTTCAGCGTGTCCAGGCTTCGTATCGCTGCGATACTGTCTTCGATCTGTGCCGGTTGCAGGATGCCGTTACAACATTCCCGATACTTCTCGACGACATCGCTCCAGACGGCCGGCTGTTCAGGCCAGCCGCGAGCGTAAGAACGCGCGATGAATACTTTCTTGAGATCTCTCAGGTAGACAGCAAGCCGCATCTCGCCCCAGTTCACGCCCTCGCCCCATTGCCCGCGGTGATGCTTGAAGTCGTCCGGCGCGCTCACCTGCACGCGCTTGATGAGCTGCTGAACGTCCGGCTGGCGCACGCGCTCATCCGTGTACTGCGCAAGTCCGGCTTTGCGGTCGATGAGTGCGACCGCCATGCTGTAAGGCAGGCAGAACCGCGCCTTATGCCCGTCGGTCGCCTCACGGTATGAGCCGATCGCCATAACCTGCGGCGTGCACTCGAGTTCGATGCGCTCGATCGCCTCGGGCTTGAGATCGTGCTCTTTCGCAAGCTCTATCATGCCGTCGATTGCGGACGCGGCGCCGGTCGCACCTGGATGAAAGCGCACCACCGTCGTGTTCGCGGCAAGCTCCCATTCCTCTCCCAAGCCGCGCTCCATTTTTTCGAGGTCGTAGTTGCCGATGCCGTTGAACGTATCCGCCATGCCGAAGCGCTCGTGGCCCTCTACCCCGTCCTCGACGCCTTCGATGATGTCGGGATCGACTTTGAATCCGCGGCTTGCGAGCAGCGCTGCGAAAATGCCGCACCGCACGCCATGGCCAACATGAAATGCCTTGCCCATCGAGCCGACGTTCTTGCGCACGCCCGAACCTTCCGAGGCCGCAATGCCGATCGCCATGCGCGTTTGTAATTGGTCGAGACCCATCATACGGCTCCCGGCGACAGCAACGCCGATGGCGCCCAGGATGCCGTTTGGATGCCAACCTCTGTTGAACAACCATGGTCGCAAACCCTTGGCGACGTGCGTGGCGACCTGGAAGCCGACGATGAGGCCTTCGAGCATTCTGGTCCCGCTGAGCCCCAATTCCTCGGCGAGCGCGAGCGACCCCGGAACGAGCGACACGCTCAGGTGCGTCACCATGCGGGTGTAATCGTCATACTCCAGCGCGTGCGCACTCACGGCATTGACATAGCCAGCAAGTTCCACCGAGGTTCGATCAGGATGACCTATGATGCTCGCAACGGGCTTGCCGCCGAGACGGCGGGCAACATCCAACGAGATCAGCGCCGACGGGTGACGTGAGCCCGCGACCATCACGCCAATGATGTCGAGGCAGCGCAGCTTGGCCGATTCGATTGCCGCGGGCGGTATCGCGCTGAAAGGTGTATCGACCGCAAAACGCGCTAGTTTTTCCGTGATGCCCATACGCTCAGAGTTTCCCGTAACCACCGCCGGCCGCAAAACCGGCGACTATGCGCACCGGCTTTGCCGGGTAGCTTTGCGCCCGACGCCTTCACTGCTTTCGCATACTTGGCGATATCCGATTTGATCTGCGCTGCGAACTGCTCCGGAGTACCACCGATCGCTTCCGCGCCGAGACTTCCTCCCCTCAAATATAGCCGAACGCCTGATCACGCTCTATCAATATTGGATTGCGCTCTTCCGGCTTCCCATAACCGCCGCCGCCTGGCGTACACAGCAAAATCGTATCGCCCTTGTTGAGAATGAATTGGCGCTTGGCGTCATCGACGCTCGCCCCGTTGATTTTGACGTCACCGAGCCCGCCCGGCGCCCCGCCGCATGCACCCGGCGCCGGATATCTGAGTCGTTCGGCAAGAAATATGACCGCGAGCGGCGTTTCGTGGCGGTTTTCAAACAGCACGTCCTGACCCAGGCCACCGCGGAACTTGCCGGCGCCGCCCGAGCCCGGACGCAGTCGGCGGTAGTGCGTGAACAAAGGACTGTCGCGCTCCGAGATCTCGCTCGGCGTGGACGAGATGTTGCTGGGCCATGACATCGTGTTCTCGCCATCCTTGGCTGCTGTCGCGCCCATGCCGCCGTTGAAGAACAGCACGCTGGCAAACGGCTTGCCGTCGGCACGCACCCCCGACAGCGTGATATTCCATAGCGGCGAGCCGGCGCCGGCAATGATCTTGTCGGGAATCACGCGTTCCAGCGCGCCATAGATCACGGTCGGCACATAATGTCCCGTCGACGAACGCCCACCGCACGCCGCCGGGAATCTCGGGTTCAGCAAACAGCCTTCCGGGGCCGTCGCGGTGATCGGCCGAAACATGCCTTCATTATTCGGCAGTTGCGGCAGTAAAGCGGCCTTGATGGCATAGGCTGTCATCGCATAGGTATAGGCCATTACGCAATTGATCGCGCGCGGCTGTTGCGGCGAGGTGCCGGTGAAATCAGCCGCAATCTCGTCGTCCCTGACCGTCAGCGCCACTTCGAAGACGAACGGCTCTTCCAGGCCGTCGGCCGGCATGCGATAGCGATAAGTGCCGTCGGGTACGGCACGGATCGCCTCGCGCATCGCGCCTTCGGCGCGCGCGAACAGTTCATCCGCGAGTGCCGTCAGATCATCAAGCGCGTAATCGCGCAAGACGTCGAGCAAGCGATTCTCCATCAGGCTCAGCGCGCTGACTTGAGCAAAGATGTCGCCCACCGTTTGCTCTGGCGTGCGCACGTTGGTCTTGAGCAGCGTGATCAGCGTCTCGTCCACGGTTCCGGCGCGCATCAGATAGGTAAGGGGGATATGGAAGCCTTCCTCAAATACCTCGTGCGCCGCGGCCGAACGAATACGCCCGCCGATGTCGGGCACGTGCGCCGTGGTGCTGGCAAAGGACACCAGCCGGCCGTTGAAAAAAATCGGCTTCACCACGCATACGTCGTTGAGATGTCCGGTTCCCAACCAGGGATCGTTAGTGATGTAGATGTCCCCGGGTTTCATATTGCCCGCACCGATGCCGTTCAGGAAATGCCGCACGGTCGCCGGCAGCGTGGCGATGAAAGAGGGAATGCTGCTCATGTTCTGCGCCAGCGAATAACCGCGCACGTCGGTGAGCACGCAGGAAAAATCGTTGGCCTCGTTCGACAACGTCGAGAACGAAGTGCGCACGATAACTTTGGCTGCCTCATCGACGATGGAGCGCAGGCGCGTCCACAAAACCTCAAGCGTTACCGGGTCGAAGGTGGGTCTGACCGCTGACATGGCATAGCCTTTGTTGTTAGCCGAGGGTCACAACGATGTTGCCATTGGCCGCGACGGTCGCGGACGCGCCGGGCGGCAACACCAGCGTGGAGCCGGCCTCCTCGACCACTGCCGGCCCTGCAAACCGCGTTCCGGCGGCGAGCGTGCTACTGTCGTAAACCGTGGTCGTAACGTAGCCGCCCGTCTCCTGGAAATAAACAGGACGCTGACCGCGCCGCCGTCCGCCTCGGGTGCCGACGCCGGCGAGCGAGCTTTGCGCGACGGCCGCGGCATCCGCGACGGCAGCGGACGCCGAGACCCGGATATTGATGAATTCGATCGCGACTTGCGGCGGGGTTACGGCGAACTTCTCGCGATAGGATTTCTCGAACGCGCCCTGCAACGCAGCTTGTGTCGCTGCGCCATCGGCACCGTCGTAGGGTCCCTCCGGCAAAGCCGCGACAAGGTTAAAACCCTGCCCGGCAAAGCGTCCATCGGCAAAACGTTGCACGCGCAGATCGCTGAACTCGAAGCCGGTCTGCGCAATCACTTCGCGCGCAGCGGTTTCGAGCACCTTGAACGCCGCCTCCAGGCGCGCCCAATTGCCGTCTTCCAGCCGCATGTTGACCGTGGCAACACGGTCGATTTTCGCCGGCGCCGCGAGTAAGCCGAGCGCGGAAGCTACGCCGGCAGACGGCGGACAAATCAGTTGCTTGAGACCGAGCTTCCTGGCCACGTAATAACCATGCAGCGGACCGCCACCGCCGGTGGTAAGCAGGCTGTAGCGGCGCGGATCGCGACCGCGCTCGGCCACGTGCACGCGGGCGGCACCCGCCATATTCTCGTTGACGATGTCGTGTATGCCCCAAGCTGCCTGCGTCGGCGTGATGCCGAGCTTTTTTGCCAGCGCGACAATGGCTCGCTGGGCTTTCTCGAGGTCGATCTTCAGGGTGCCCCCGGCGAAATAATCCGGATTGAGATACCCGAGCATTAGATTCGCATCCGTTACCGTCGGCTCGACGCCGCCGCGGTCATAGCAGGCGGGCCCTGGTTCCGAGCCGGCGCTTTGCGGTCCGACTTTGAGCAACCCGATTGCGTCGGAATGCGCAATGCTGCCGCCACCGGCGCCGATCTCGATCAGCTCGATGGTGGAAATGCGGATCGGCAAACCGCTGCCTTCGGTAAATCGCTTCTGCCGTGCGGCTTCGAAACCATAGGCCACCAGCGGCTCGCCATCATCGACCAGCGACAGCTTGGCGGTAGTGCCGCCCATGTCGAACGCCAGCAGGTTGCGGCAACCGCCGCCGAAATGAGCCGCCGCCAGCGCGCCTGCGGCCGGTCCGGATTCGAGCAGCTGCACGG
>JACPTJ010000554.1 GCA_016192835.1 Betaproteobacteria bacterium | reverse complement strand
GTATGGGCTCGACGAATTCAAACTGCATCTTCGCGTGCAGTCCGGCGGGAACGATGTACCTGCTGTGGCGCATCGTGAGCGCCTGATTGCCGAGCAATACGGGGTGCACTATCGTTCCGCCAAATGGCGAGTCTTCAAAAAACCACGGATGGTGATCGTCCACGGCGAACGCGAACGTGTCCACGTCCTCCGGCTTGACCAGAAAATCATCCGACATGAACTCCTCGCCGACGCGCACCACGTCATACGAAATCGTTTGGAACTTGCCCATGCCGAATGTTCTCCTTCATCCTGGAAAAAGCGATTATTGCGATTTACGTAACCCAGTGACAGCCCCACCCTCACCCCAGCCCTCTCCCGCCCGAGCGGGAGAGGGGGTTCCTCCCTCTCCCCCGGACACGGGGGAGAGGGCCGGGGTGAGGGGGCAATCCTCCGCGAAACGGTCGTCCAATTACGAAATACTCAATAGCCATCGCGCGATGCATGCGTCGCCAATAGCTTTATCACATCCGCGCCGATATCAACAGCATGCTCGAAATTCCACAGACTCTGCAATATTTTTTCGCATTGATTCTCGTCCCCATGCCCGCGGAACAGTTCACGAAACTTGGCTTCGACTGCCGCGTCATCCATTGGATTCCTGACGTGCCCCCTCGGGTATCGGATCTCCTGCGTAAGCAACTCGCCCGAGAACATCCGGATACTCACGCGGCCGGGCGCGGATTCCGGAAACTGGGCGGACAGCGCGGCGCTTTCGCTGACTTTCACCTTGCGCATGAGGTCCACGACCGCGGGATCGGTCAGCCGTTCGGCCGCGAAGGAGCGCGGTGTAATCTCGCCGTCCAGCAGGGCAATTGCAATCACATACGGCATGCTGTGATCGGCCGTTTCACGCGTGGCAGGCGCCCAGCGGGACGGGTCGCCTCCCATCATCGCGACGGCCCCCCGGTACGCCTCGACGTGGATCTCGCGTATGTCCTGCAGGCGCAGGCGTGTTCGCAGGTCCAGCGCGCACCATGCCGCGGACTGGCCGTGATAGCAGATCGGCAGGCCTTTCAGGTGGGTCTGCGTAACCATGCGCGTTGCGCCAGGGGCGGCCGGCAAAGGCCATTCGAAGGGGCCCAGAACGTTCCAAAGCCCTTCTTTGCCCTCAAAAACTTCCGCGGGTCCGGTAAAGCCTTCCCGTGCAAGTGTTGCCGCGAACACGGCGTTGCGCGCGGCATTCGCGCCGGCGCACCCCTTCCAGCTTGAAAGATCGCCATGACGGGTTTGCCGCAAGGCCATATTCGGCGTCAGCGCGAGCGACACCGCATGCCCCATCTGTTCGCGTGACAGGCGTAACAACTTGCCGGCCCCCACGACGCTACCCAGCACGGCGTAGAGCGTCTGATCCCAGCCCCTGGAAGCGATATCGACCGCATCATTCAGGCTGCAATAGACGTCATAGGCGAGCGTAATTGCATTGATAACTGATGCCCCATCGGCACGGATGGATTCGCCGACCGCCAGAACTGCAGCAATCACGTCACTGGGATGCCCGCCTCCCTTCCCCAGATACGTGTCGCTGATATCGAGGAATCTCAGCGTCACCCCGTTGGCGAACGCCGCGGTCTCAGGTGTCGTTCGCAGATCACTGCCCCACACGCTTGCGCTCGGTTCTCCCGTATGGCGTTTTGCGATCGCTCGCGCCATGTGGCTTAACGGCTCGTCATAAGCGCCGAACGCGGCTGCGAAGGTGTCGATCAGCCGCCGCTTGCATTCGTGTATCGTTGCTTCGTCTAGCTGCTCGTATTCCGAGCGCAGCGCGAAGTCGACGAGTTGTGCGGTTGTGGCATCCATAAATTTATCGGTTGAACTCTTGTTTAATCGGCGCGAGCGCCCGATTGCTTGACGACCTTGCTCCACTTCACCATTTCGGACCGCATGTACGCGCCGAACTGCTCGGGCGTATTACCCACCCCTTCCGCGCCTTCGGCGGCCAGCCGTTCTCGGGCTTCCGGCGAGTGCAGCACTTTGACGACTTCGCGGTTGAGGGTTGCAATGACGTCGTTGGGCGTGCCGGCGGGCGCGAGCAGCCCGTACCAGCCGCTCACTTCGTAACCCGGGAAACCCTGCTCTGCGACGGTCGGCACCTCAGGCAACACCGCGGCGCGCTTGAGCGTGGTGACACCGATGGCGCGTACCTTGCCGCTCCTCGCCTGCGGCAGGCCGGAGATGATGGTCGGCAAAAATGCATCGACCTGGCCCGCGATGGTGTCGATGAGGGCCGGGCCGGCGCCCTTGTACGGAACATGCACGGCCTCGAATTTCGCGTGGGTCTTGAGCAGCTCCATGCCGAGGTGGCCCAGCAGGCCCGAGCCTGACGATGCGTAGGTGAGGCCGCCTTTGCGGCTTTTCGCAAGCGCGATGAATTCCTTCACGGATTTCGCCGGCACGCCCGGATTCACCACGAACAGGTACGGCTGTGCAGTGAGCTGCGTGATTGCGGAGAAATCCGCGATCGGGTCATAGTTCATTTTCGAGAACAGGCTGGGGTTGATCGCGTGGCTCGCCGTCACGACGATCAGCGTATAGCCGTCCGCAGGCGACTTCGCCACGATCTCCGCGGCGATGTTGCCGCTCGCCCCTGCGCGATTGTCGATGATGATCTGCTGGCCGGTGGCAGTACTCAGGCGCTGGCCCACCATACGCGCGATGATGTCCGTGCCGCCGCCGGGCGCAAGTCCCACCACGATGCGCAACGGTTTGACCGGGAAGTTCTGCGCCATTGCGGGACTGCAGAAGGTGCTCGCCGCAGCGACCGCGAAAACCAGGGCGTGATTGATCGTCCGTTTCATCGATTTCTCCTCGTTCCTGCTCGCGCAGCGCGGCAGTTACCGGCCATACAATACGATGAGCAAGCCGAACAGCGCAACGCATATCAGCCAAATCCACGCATGCGCCGTGACCAAAGCAGAGTGACGCTCGAGTTGCACCAGGCGCCGTATGCCGCTGTAGCCGTGCCCCACCACCAGCAGCAGCAGCACGGCGTTGAGTGCGCGATGCTGGCTCATTTCCGGCATCCACATGTGCACCGCGACCAGCGGGCCGAGCAGCAGGCCCGAGGCGCGCTGCATCAACCACATCCACGCCGGCGTCACGCGGAACGCGCGGCCGAAAACGGTGCGGCTAGATACCTGCATAACGGAGTACCTCGCGCAAACCGAAAAGCGCGCTCACGCCGACGATGGCCCAGAACGCCGTCTTGTAATGGAAACTGTAGCCCAGCTCGCCCGCGAATAGCTTGAGGCCATAGAAAGTGTGGAATGCGATGCAGAAAAACAGTATCGCGTGCACCCAGTTCTGTTCCTGCAACGCCTGCAGCCACGGCGCGGCCGCTTTTGCCGAGGCGAACATCGGCACGTGCCACACTGCCTGCACGATCACGTGCACCAGCACGAACACGATGATGACCACCCCGCTCACCTGGTGCAGCCTGCGCGCCACCCCGCCGTACAACATCGCCTCGGCCTGGCGCGTGGTATTCCTCGGCAACGCAACGTTAGTCATGCGCGGCACTCCCTCCGAGTATGATCTCGCGCCGGAACTCGCGTATCGCCTGCGCCGGACTCAGATCCGCCGGGCACAACTGCGTGCACAGATCGCAACCGAAACATTCCAGCATGCCGGCATCGACCGCCTGCGCGAGCCTCGTGCCGGTGTCGGCCGGGTGCTTCGCCATGTGGCGCAGTTTCAGGATGAACGCCGGACCGTCGAAAGCGCGTTCCGCGACCGCCGGACAGCCCGACACGCACACCATGCACGCGAGGCACGAATTCATGTGGCATAGCGCTTCCGCGAGCTGGGGCTCGATCGCTTCGGGTCCGCCCGCGTAGGCGGTGGCACGCTGGGGTGCGAGCGCGTGTTGCTCGTAGCGCGCTTCGACCTCGCTGCGGTCCACCACCAGGTCGCGCAGCACCGGGAACGGCGTCAGCGGCTCGATGCGCATCTCGGGTTTGCAACGTTCCTGGCAGGCGAGTACGGGCACGCCGTTCACCTTGACCCCGCAAGTGCCGCAGCGGCCGACACGGCAGGCGAACTGATAAGCTAGATCGCCGGCTTGGTGCTCGTAGATGAAACAGATGACGTCGAGCACCCGCCAGTTATCCTTGCCCGCGACCTCGTACGCCTCGTAGCGCGGCTCCGAGTCCACCGCGGGATCGTAGCGCCGGATTTCGGCGCGCAGCTTGATATCTGACGGCATTACGCTGCGGCTCCTGCGTTTTCGCGCGCCGTCGACACCCGCTCCAGCGTCACGACAGCTTTCTTTTCCACGTGCAGCCGGCCCGCCTGGCGCCGCACGATGAGGTTCGCAGTCCAGTTCGGGTCTGTTTCCGGAAAATCGGTGCGATAGTGCGCGCCGCGCGTCTCCTGGCGTTGCAGGGAACTTGCGGCCATGGCTTCGCCGATGTTGAGAAGGTTCTCGAGCTCGAGGGCCTCCATCCATTCGCGGTTCAGCACCCGCGACTTGCTCGTAACCTTCACGGCCGGCAACACGTGCTCGCGCAGATTGCGGAACGCCGCCAGCGTCTCCGTGAGCTTGGGACCGCTGCGCACGATACCCACGTGATCCCACATGAGTTTCTGGATGCGTTTCTTGACCTCGGGCGGACGCACGCCGTCGCTGCGGCCCATGCAGGCTTCGAGCGCTGCCGCACGGGCACGCGCCTTTTCGATATGGCGGGCGCCCGCACCCGCGTATTCCCGGGCGTCCTCGGCCGCGGCGATACCCGCGCGCCGTCCAAACACCTGGATGTCTGACATGGAGCTGCCGCCCAGCCGGTTCGCGCCATGGACGCCACCCGCCGCTTCGCCGCCGACGATAAGCCCCGGAACGTTGCAGCGGCACCACGGGTCGATGCGCACACCGCCCAGCGTATACAGTGCACTCGGCGTGACCTGGATCGGCTCCTGCAGGCGCGCCTGGCCTTCGCCGTAGTTCTCGAGCAACCGCTTGACGTAAATAGGCCGCTCCTTCAGGAAGGCGTCGAACACCTGCGGGTCGGGGAGCATGAGTACGCCGCCTTCCGCAGTGCCGCGGCCTTCAAGGATCTCCAGCATGATGGCGCGGGCAAGCACGTCACGCGTGCTGCCTTCGCGCCGCACGGGGTCGTGCTTGAGAACGAAACGCTCGCCCTTATTGTTCACCAGGTGCGCCGCTTCCGCTTTCGGATCGAAGTGGCGCATGCCGTAATGCGCCGGCTCGGTCAGCGTATAGCCGCGCGCGCTGGGCGGATACACGAAGGAGATCGGGATGAACTGCATGAACTCGATGTCCACCAGCTCGGCGCCCGCGCGCAGCGCGATCGCGATGCCGTCGCCCGTGTTGATTGCGGGACCGGAGCTCGTCTCGTACAGCTGCGAGCTGCCGCCTGTCGCAATGACTACGGCGCCGGCGGAGAAATAACGCCAGGCGCCTTTCGCAAGATCGAGCGCGAGGCCGCCCACCACGCGGCCGTTGTCGTCCTGCACGACGTCGGCGAGCATATGGAAATCGCAGATACGGATGCCGCGCTTGTGCAACTGGTGCAGCATCACTTCGGTAATGCCGATGCCTTCGTCCACCGACCCCAGCGTGCGCACGAACGTGCCCCCGCCGGTCATCGACATGTAATACTTGCGGATGCCGGTGCGGTCCCACGCGAGGCCGTAGCTCTCCAGATCGTAGGCGCGCTCCATCGCCTCGTCCGCGAGAATGCGGGCGAGCGGGTAATTATTAATGCCGGCGCCTGAATCGAGAGTGTCCTGGAAAAACGCATCGGTGCTGTCGTCAGGATTGAGCCCCGACACGGCGTTGTAGCGGCCGCCCGACATGCGTGTATGGTTCGCGCGCCGCGGTCCTTTGGCGAGCAGCACCACCTTGGCGCCCGCATCATGCGCGGCGATCGCCGCCCTCATCCCTGCCGCGCCGCTGCCGGCGATAAGCACGTCAATGCGCTCGGGGTACACTTCGGTACTGGACATCGTTGTCGCTCCGCGCGTCGCCTTACTTGAATTCCTGCACTTTGCCCTGCAGGGCCGTATCGACCCAATTGTCGCCGAATATGATTTCGAGCGGCTTCCTGCCTTCCCGGATGTCGCGGGCCTGCTGGTACTCCATGTCCATGCGCTGCCTGGCGCGCTTGATCACTTCCTCCGCCACCGCGAGCGGTATCACCGCGACGCCGTCGTCGTCACCGACCACAATGTCGCCCGGGCTGATTACCAGGCCGCCGACCTGCACCGGCACGTTGATCGAGCCCGGCGTGTTTTTTTGCGCGGAGCGCGGGCAGACGCCGCGGCAGAACGCCGGGAACTTTTCCTCGCGCAGCAAGCGGATGTCGCGCATGCAGCCATTGCTCACGAAGCCCGCAATGCCCCGGTTACGCGCCTGCAGCGACATGTTGTGGCCGAAGGAACCGGTGTTGTTCTCGCGGCCTTCGTCGATCACCAGCACATCACCCGGCTGCAACATGGTAAGCGCTTTGTGCGTAGTGATGTTGTCGTTGGGATAGTTGAGGACGGTGAACGCGACGCCGACCATGCGAATCGGCTCGAATATCGGACGTATCTCCGGCATCATTACGCCGTGGCGGCCCATGGTATCCGCGATGGTGGACGTCCAGACGCCTTCGAGTTGTGCGAGCAGCTCTTGCGGCGCGCGGGGAAAGTGGTGATGAATGTGGCCGTACATTGGTTTTTCCCGGGTTCGTGAAGGACTTCGGACTACGCCCCGCTCCTGACCGCGCCTTTCGTGATCTCGCTCAGCACGTACGGCATGATGCCGCCGTGCCGCACGTAATCGATTTCGGCCGGCGTATCGAGGCGCAGCGTGACGGGGACGTTGTCGCTGCGCCCATTGACGCGATGCACGACGAGCGTCAGCGCTTCACCCGGTTTCGCGTCATCGTCAAGACCGGTCAGATCGAATGCTTCCGAGCCGTCGAGCGCCAGCGTCGCGGCGGTCATCCCCGCT
>JACPTJ010000553.1 GCA_016192835.1 Betaproteobacteria bacterium | reverse complement strand
TGGAGATCCCGGCGATCCGCGGCATCGGCGGCAGCCTGGTCTATTTCGTGGAGTGCGACGGCGAGCGCTCGATTTACGATGTCGACTTCGTCGCGCTCGAGAACATCGCGCCGCGGGAAGCCGGGCTGACCCGCATCGACCATCCCACGCACAACGTGCGCCAGGGACGCATGGACGCGTGGGCGAACTTCTACGAGCGGCTGTTCGATTTCAGGGAAATACGCTATTTCGACATCCAAGGTGCGGCCACCGGCCTGAGATCGCGCGCGATGGCGAGCCCGTGCGGCAGGATCCGCATTCCGATCAACGAGCCCGCCGATGAGAAGTCGCAGGTGCAGGAATATATCGCCGCCTATCATGGCGAAGGCATCCAGCACATCGCGCTCGAGACCGATGACATCTACGCGAGCGTCGAGCGGCTACGCGCGCGCGGCGTCGAATTCATGGAAGTGCCGCCCGCTTATTACGATGGAGTCAACGCACGCGTGCCCGACCACGGTGAGGACCTGGCACGCCTGCAGCGCGACGCGATCCTGATCGACGGCTCGCGCAGCCGCGGGCTGCTGCTGCAGATTTTCACTCGCACGGTGATCGGCCCGATCTTCTTCGAGATCATCCAGCGCAAAGGCAACGAAGGTTTCGGCGAAGGCAATTTCCGGGCATTGTTCGAAGCGATCGAGCGCGACCAGATGGCACGCGGGGTGATATGACGCGCAAATGGATAGCGCTGCCCCGGGTCGAAGGAATCGCCTCCCGTCAGGCGCACGCCGACCTGCCGCCTGGAGCCTACGAGCGCGAGCTCGGCCGCGAAGGCTTCTACGGCCCTTCCACCCAAATGGTTCACCGCCATCCGCCCACCGGCTGGAGCGCTTTCGATGGTCCGTTGCGGCCGCGCGCGTTCGACACCGCCAAACTCGCCGGCACGTGCGCTTCGCCGTGGGACGCGGTGCCCATCCTCGCCAACGATCACCTGCGCCTGCGCGTGTGGCACACGAGCGGTGCGATGGATCACCTCGTGCGCAACGGCGATGGCGACGAGCTGCTCTTCGTGCACCAGGGCGCGGGACAGCTCTTCTGCGATTACGGTCATCTCGAATTCCGCGACGGCGATTACGTGCTGCTGCCGCGCGGCACCCTGTGGCGCGTCGAAACCGGCGGTCCGCTCGAGCTCCTGCTGATCGAGGCGACCAACGATAGCTGCCGCCTGCCGGAAAAAGGCATCGCCGGAGAACACGCGGTGTTCGATGCGGCGGCATTCGATGTGCCGGCGATCGACGACGCGTTCCGCGCCCAGCAGACGGAACGGGAATGGCGCGTCGCGATCAAGCGCCGCGGCGCGCTCAGCGTGCAGACCTTTCCTTTCAATCCGCTCGACGCGCTCGGCTGGCACGGCACGCTGATGCCGGTGCGGCTCAACTGGCGCGACCTGCGCCCGCTCATGAGCCATCGCGCGCACCTGCCGCCGTCGGCCCACACCACGTTCGCTGCCGCGCGCTTCGTGGTGTGCACCTTTTGCCCGCGACCGCTCGAGTCGGATCCCGGCGCGCTGAAAGTGCCGTTCTTCCACAACAACGACGATTACGACGAAGTCATCTTCTATCATCGCGGCGAGTTTGTCTCGCGCGACAACATCCGTCCCGGCATGATCACGCTGCACCCGAGCGGCTTCACCCACGGCCCGCATCCCAAGGCATTGCGCGCCGGCGCCGAGGGCGCGCGCAAGGAAACCGACGAGGTCGCGGTGATGATCGACGCGCGCGACGCGCTCGACGTCGCGGTGCTGCCGGACGGCATCGAATGGATCGATTATGTAAACTCCTGGAAGGATGCCGAAAATCCGGCGGGCCGGGGCGGGTCCAAGGATTGATACCGCCCACCGCGGAGGCAAGCTCAAATGGATATTGCAGTCGCCCCCGACGTAAGCGAGTTTGCGCAACAGCACGGGCTCGGCAGCCTGACCGCGGCGACGCTCGAGGCGATTCGCACGCGGCGTCCGCGCTACAGCATCACGCGTGGCATGCAATTTCTGCGGTTTCAGAAGCGCATCGACCGCGAACTGCTGCGGCATCGCGTGATCACCAGCAATCCGTACACCGCCTGGTTCAGGCGAGGCGAACAGAACGTGTCCCAGCTCAAGGCGTTCATCGTCCAGTTCTCGGTGTTCTCGAATGTGTTCCTGTTGGCGCAGCTGCACAAAATGATCAACGCTGGCACGCTCGAAGGCATGCGCGCCTCGAAGGAGATTCTTGCCAACGAAATCGGGGTGATCTTCAATCTGCATGGCGCGCGCTCGTCCGTTTCCGCCGCGGAATACGACCCCGAGCGCATCGGAACCGAAGGCACGGTGCAGGGCGGTACGTTCCGCTTCGAGGCCGCCCACTTCGAATGGCTGCTCCAGGTCGCGCAAGAACTCGGCCTCGGTTTCGCTGATATCGGCAAGCGGCGCTTCGGCACCGCCGCGACGCTGTTGTTTTGCGACGAGCTGGTGCGGCTCTACGGCAACGAAGACTACGCTATTTCGCAGGCGGCGAGCTACGCGGTCGAAAACTGGGCGGCGGCGGGATTCTGGGGCGAGTTGATCGAGGGCCTGGTCCGCTACAACGGCAGACACGGCACCAGCGTGCCGCTCGGTTTCTTTGCCTGGCACAACCGGCTCGAAGCGCAACACGCGCGCCACACGCAAGCAGAGCTCGAGGAACTGTACTTCCACGGCGATCCCGGCGAGGACGCCTTCATCCGCCATGGCAACGAGATGCTTGAGGCCGTGGCGGCGTTCTGGGACGGTCTCGAGATAGAGCGCCGCAAGCTGGAACAGCCGCACTGACGGCGCCGGCGTCAAGTGAATCCGCTCGATCCGCTGGAAGTGGTCATGCGCTACCACCAGGAAACGAAACATCATTTTTCCCGTTATGCGCGTTCGCTCGGCTACCTGGACTGGGCGAATCAGCCGGAACCGTTTCGACGATACGGGGGATCTCCGCTCATTTCGCTGGCTCCCGCCCTTGCCTTTGTCAGCGGTGTACCGGGCGCATTCGCCCAACAGAAGGAGGACTTCGTGATGAGCCTCATGCTGATCTCGACGGCGTTCGCTCACGGCGGCGAAATCGGGCGGGCCGCTGCGGTGCCGAGACGGAGTCGGGGCCCCTTCGATTCCGTCATCGACGCGCTGCGCGAAGCCATCGAGCGGAAGATTCCCGGTTCACGGGCCGAAGTGAACGGCGGTGGCGGGCACTTCATCATTGAGGTGACGTCGCCCGCGTTCGCCGGCAGGAGCATGCTCGATAGGCATGCGCATGGTGACAGACATTTCGGTAAAAATGTTCTGCGCTGACACGGACTACCTGAACACACCTCGGCTCACGATTCGCCTACTGCCTACATAATCATGCGTTTCAGCATTTACCGCTACAACCCCGACAAGGACGCCAAGCCCTATATGCAGGAATACGACGTCCCGCTCGAGCAGTCCGACCGGATGCTGCACGACGCCTTGGTCAAGCTCAAGGCGCAGGACGACAGTTCTCGTTCCGGCGCTCGTGCCGCGAAGGCGTGTGCGGGTCGGACGCGATGAACATCAACGGCAAAAACGGGCTTGCCTGCATTATGCGCGTTGCCGACCTGAAGGAGCCCGTGGCAATCCGGCCGCTGCCCGGACTGCCGGTAATCCGCGA
Source organism: Betaproteobacteria bacterium (assembly GCA_016192835.1). GTDB lineage: Bacteria > Pseudomonadota > Gammaproteobacteria > Burkholderiales > SG8-41 > PALSA-1004. The sequence goes on along the minus strand of JACPTJ010000553.1, from coordinate 4,090 downwards.
CCTGATCGTGGACATGTCGCAGTTCTTCAAGCAGTACCACTCGATCAAACCGTATCTCATCAACAACGATCCGCCGCCCGAGAAGGAGCGACTGCGGTCGCCCGATGATTGCGAGGAGCTGAACGGGCTTTATGAGCGCATCCTGTGCGCGTGCTGCACGACTGCCTGCCCCTCGTTCTGGTGGAACCCGGACAAGTTCGTGGGCCCGGCCGCGGCCTGCTCATGGCCTACCGCTTTCTTGCCGACACCCGCGATCAGGCGACCAGCGGGCGCCTTGACGATCTCGAGGACCCGTACCGCCTGTTCCGCTGCCACTCGATCATGAATTGCGTTGACGTGTGCCCGAAGGGGCTCAACCCGACCAAGGCGAGCGGAAAGATCAAGCAGATGATGGTTCGGCGGACGGTGTGAGAATGGCCCGCGTCGCGCGACTGGCAGAGCTTTTACCACTTCACAGTGGGTGGCCCCGTCGAGGACAGACGGCTCACGACGCTGCCCGCATACAACTTCGAGGAAGAACGATGAGCACGCCGAGGTCCACTTCAGCACCGCGGACGGAGTGGCGACCCGGACAGACTGGAAAGGAACAACCATGGTATTGAGGAGAGTTCCAGAAGCTCAAGTGAAGGCCACCACGTTGACATTGGGGGTAATCTAATGTTCACCAACAATCCTTTCGCCGACCTTACGGTTTTTCTGCCCCCGCGTGTCATGCAGGCGTACATCGTTCTGATGATATTCGCGGTTCCCATCGGAACGATGTTCGATGCTTATCACAAGGGCAGCGCCAAGTTCTTCGCGCGGCGGAGGAAGAAAGCAGCGGCTGCCGCACAGAGGCGGCTTAGCGGCATGGAGACCGCTTCCTTAGCGACCAGAACCATTGCAGAGGCTGCAGTCTCCGGCGAGTTCTGCAAATGGAAGAGGCGGACTTCTCATCTGCTGATGATGTACGGCTTCCTCCTCCATGTGATTACAACCATCGTGATGGTATTTGCTTATTCAGAAGCAGCGCGTACACCAATCATCCTGCCGGCCCTGTGGGACATAGGCGCTCTGATGATTCTCGTCGGTGGTTTTTGGTTTTTCTTCTTCCTCAGGGTAAACGTAGTCTATGACGGCCATTCGCCCTTCCATGTAGGGCGTGCTGACCTGTTCGTCGGTTCGCTTATCGGGACCGCAGCGTTCGCACTGATATGGCATTTGGTGCAAACGGCGGGCAATCCTACGGCGAGCCTAATATTTTATGGCGTCTACGTCTTCTTCACGACGCTGCTTTTTGGTTCCGTTTTCTGGTCGAAGTTTGCCCACATGTTCTACAAGCCCGTCGTGGCGTTCCAGCGAAGGGTCGAGGAGGCAAACGGTTCCTCCGACCTCCCGAATCCGGCTCACAGCCGTACCGGCAGGAGTTGATGGCATGCCCACCTACACTGACATGACGCGATGTGACGGCTGCGGAGAGTGCGTGGATATCTGTCCTTCCGACATCATGCACATCGACCCGGTCTACAGAAGGTCTTACAACGTCGAGCCCAATTTCTGCTGGGAGTGCTACGCGTGCGTGAAGGCATGCCCACAGCATGCGATTGACGTCCGCGGATATGCGGACTTCGCGCCGCTGGGCCACAAGGTCAGGGTTCTCCGGGAAGAGAAAAAAGGATTGATCTTTTGGAAGATAAGGTACCGGGACGGGCGGTTAAAGGAGTTCACATTCCCGATCAGGACCACACCCTGGGGGTCCATAAAGCCGCCATCCGATTACGAGGCGCCCGACCTAAATGCTCTGAGCTCTCCAATGCTCTCGCACGAGCCCGCGGCACTCCACGTCGAGACACTTCCCACGCTGCCGGCTTTCAACAAAACAAAGGTGTGATGCCATGGCCAGAAGAACCAGGTTCGTGGATTCGGACATCCTGATCATCGGCGGCGGCTTTGGCGGATGCGGGGCCACTTACGAATCGCGATACTGGGGGCGGAACCTGAAGATCGTCCTCGTGGAAAAGGCCAATGTCGACCGCAGCGGCGCCGTTGCACAAGGCCTTTCGGCGATCAATTGCTATATGGGCATGCAGTGGGGCGAGAATCAGCCCGAGGACTTCGTGCGCTACACGCGCGGTGACCTCATGGGTCTCGTGCGAGAGGACCTGGTCTACGACATCGCCCGGCATGTCGACTCCACCGTGCACAAGTTCGAGGAGTGGGGCCTGCCGATCATCAAGAATCCCGAGACGGGCCGGTACCTGAGAGAAGGAAAATGGCAGATCATGATTCATGGCGAAAGTTACAAGCCCATCGTCGCCGAGGCCGCCAGGAAGTCTGCCACCGAGGTGTACAACAGGATCATGGTGACGCACCTGCTGATGGACAAGGCGCGACCCAACCGCATCGCAGGTGCTGTCGGCTTCAGCGTCCGCAACGGGACTTTCTACGTTTTCCGGGCGAAAGCAGTCATCATCGGCGCCGGCGGCGGCTCGCACATTTACCGGCCCAGGTCGGTCGGCGAAGGCATGGGAAGAACGTGGTATGCGCCTTGGAGCACCGCTTCGGCCTACGGTCTCCTGATACCGACGGGCGCCAAGATGACGCAGATGGAGAACAGGATTGTTCTCGCGCGCTTCAAGGACGGTTACGGTCCGGTCGGTGCCTGGTTCCTGCTTCTCAAGTCGCATGCGACTAACGCCTACGGCGAAAAGTATGAGGCGGACCGGTTCGACGAGATCAAAGCGCGCGTCGGAAACTATGCAGACATCCAACCGATGCCGACATGCCTGCGCAATCACGCGATGATCGAGGAGATCAAGGCCGGCAAGGGCCCGATCTACATGCACACCCAGCACGTTCTTGATACCAAGGAGAAGGAGGAGATCGGCTGGGAGGATTTTCTCGACATGACGATCGGCCAGGCGGTGGTCTGGGCTTCGCAAAACATCGACCCCAAGGAAAAGCCGTCCGAGTTGATTACTTCGGAGCCATACGTCATGGGTTCTCACGCCACGTGTTCCGGTGCCTGGGCAAGCGGGCCGGAGGACTGCGCGCCGGCGGACTATCAGTGGGGCTACAACCGGATGACGACCGTGCAAGGGCTCTTCGGCGCGGGGGACACGATAGGCGGTTCTGCGCACAAGTTTTCAGCCGGCTCCTTCACAGAGGGGAGGCTGGCCGGAAAGGCCGCCGTCAGGTATGTCATGGACATGAAAGCGGATGCGCCTCAGGTGGACGAAGCGCAGATCAAGAAGCTCGAGGAAACAGTATTCAAGCCGCTGGAAAACTACAGAGTGGGCAGGAATGAGATCGTCGCCGGGACCGTGGCGCCGAGCTACATAAATCCTCTTCAAGGCCTTCAGAGGCTGGAAAAGCTCATGGACGAGTATGTCGGTGGCTACAGTATGTTCTATGTCACCAACGAACCATTGCTGAACCGGGCCCTGGAGCTGCTCGGCATGCTGACGGAGGATTTCGAGCACATCGGTGCCGAGGACCTACACCAACTCCAGAGGGCATGGGAGCTCCACCACAGGGTCCTGACAGCGGAGGCGGTGGCCAGGCACACGCTGTTCAGGCAGGAGACCAGGTGGCCCGGTTATTATTATCGTGCCGATCATCCAAAGCTGGACGACGCCGAGTGGCATGTGTTCACCGCATCTCAGTACGACGCGAAGACGCGTGAATGGCACATGGCCAAGCTTCCTGTCCACCACATCATCTAGTCAGTGCGCGGAGTCAGTGATGGGCCTCAGCTGCACTGGTTGCGACGTGGTTTGATCGTTACGAATTTGGAGGAGGCCGCTGTCGGATCCAAGCGGCCGAGAAGGCGGTCGTCACCCTGCGCGTCGTTGATCCGGGCGTGAAGTCGCGCGATGCCTGCGCGTCTGCGGCACGTCATAGAGCGTGCGCGCCCTTGCCTGCCCGTCAAGATCGACTCTGGTCGGACAGAAGCGGGAGCGCGCTCCGCGCTTTTGGCTGGCCGACGCGCCGAACCGCCTCAGGCGCCGGCAGCGACCTCGTCCCACTCCTGGCCTACGAATGCGAAGCGCTCACCGGTGTGCACGACCGGATCGCGGCGCATGCCGATGACGATGAGGTCGTAGGGCAG
>JACPTJ010000552.1 GCA_016192835.1 Betaproteobacteria bacterium | reverse complement strand
CGGTGACGGCGTAAACGACTTTTCCGCCTGCGGCCTCCACGCATTGTGCGATCGACGGTCCCTGCACGCCATCGCGTTCGCCAATGACGATGGCGCTCTTGCCACGGATCCAGTTTTCCATACCCATCCTTTCGTTATTAGTCACGCAACTGCATATCAAAACAGCTCTGGAAAATGCGCGCGCATTCCATTTCCTGCAGCCGCCACAGACGCAATGGTGTCTGGCGCGTCAGCTTCAATAATACTCTATTGCGGAACGATCCCGACGTGTTGTACCAGCTTTCGCCATATTGCGTCGAAGCCTTCTTCCTTGAAGGCAGGAACATTGGGAAGGCATCTGATACAATCTGAGATTGTTCCGTTATATCTTGTGTCTGGAGCTGATCAACGTCGACACGAGCGTCAATCGGAAGGTAAACGGCGATGCGATTGGAAATGGCCAGTTTTCGGGTCACGCGGGCAACTTTCGGGGAGACGACCGCTCTGCGCAACGGAGTTCTGACGCTCGACCGGGCCGCCGTTGCGGCCATGGCGCTGGGTGACAGCAACCTGACCGGCGTCGCGGTGGAGTTGGCGGCGCCGGGAGAGTCCACCCGGATCATCCACGTGATCGACGCGATCGAGCCCAGGTTCAAGCCGGCGGGTTCCACGTTTCCGTGGTTCATATCGCCGCCCGACCTGGTGGGCAGCGGCGTGACGCATCGGCTGGAAGGCGTGGCGGTGGTAGCCACCGGCGACATTCCCGGTGCGGCGGACAGCCAGGGCCTGAAAGAAGCGATCATCGACATGTCGGGGCCCGGAGCGCCCTACAGTCCATTCTCGGACATGTGCAACGTCGTGTTGCAATTCTCGTTCGCGCCCGGCGTGCACATACCGGACGCCGCTGCGTCCTGCCGCAAAGCGACCATGCGAGTGGCCAAGTACCTGGCCGAGGCGACCCGTGACCTGCAGCCCGACGGGATGGTTGAATACGAACTGGGCAAGGCGGATGCGAGCCTGCCGCGCGTGGTCTACATCATGCCCACCATGAGCGAAGGCGAACTGCACACCACCTTCCTCTACGGAATGAGCGTCACCAGCACGCCGGCGCTGGTCCATCCCAACGAAGTGCTCGACAGTGCACTAATCAGTGCCGACTACTGGATCGCCTGCCACCGCAGTCCGACGCATCACTACCAGAACGAGCCGGTGATTCGGGCTCTTTACCGGCGTCATGGCAAGGATCTCAACTTTGTGGGTGTGATCCTGGGCCGCTCGCTGATCCCAAGCGCGATTGAGAAGCACCGGCAGGCGGTCCAGATGGCCAAGGTCGCGAAAATGCTTGGCGCACAGGGGGCCGTGATTACCATGTCCAACGGCGGCCACGCGTACGCCGATCAAATGCTGATTTGCCAGCATGTCGAGCAGGCAGGGATCGCTACTGTCCTGGGGGTGGACGAGTACTCCGATACCGACGGCAGCGATTTCCCGTTGGTGACTTATGTGCCCCAGGCTACCGCCATCGTCTCGGTCGGCAACCAGGAGCAGATCATCCAGATGCCGGCGGTTTCGCGGGTGCTGGGCGGCGAGCGGTTCCTCGCCGGCAATGATTATGAAGTCGGATTTCAGAAGCGGCCCGGCGAAGCTTTCCCGGTGGGACTGCGGCAACTCTACGCCTCCACCTGTCAGCTCGGTTACACCACGCATCGCGGGCGGGCCTATTAGCACCGAACGAGGAGAGATCCAGTGGCGACCCAATTGCGAGTAATCCATTACCTGAACCAGTTTTTTGGCGGGATCGGCGGCGAAGACAAAGCCGATGCGCACCCGGCGGTGAAGACCGGGCCAGTCGGTCCCGGAGTGCTCCTGCAGAAGTGCCTGGGAGACAACGCGGAAGTGGTGGCGACGGTGATCTGCGGCGATTCGTATATCAACGAACACACTGACGAAGCGTTGGCGGAAGTGCTGAAGCTGATCGCTGCCCAACGACCGGACGTGGTGGTGGCAGGTCCTGCGTTTGCAGCCGGCCGCTACGGCGTTGCCTGCGGCGCCGTGTGCAGCGCAGTCGTGCAGCAACTGAAGCTGCCCGCGGTGACTGCGATGTATCCCGAGAACCCGGGAGTGGATCTCTACCGGCGCCACGCTTACATCCTGCCCGCCGGCAATACGGCGATGGACATGGCGGGCGTGATGGCACGCCTCGCGCCTTTTGCGCTGAAGCTCGGACGCGGTGAACCCGCCGGTCCGGCCGACGTCGACGGCTACCTGCCCACGGGCATGCGCCGCAACGAATTCGACACCAAGAGCGGCGCCGAGCGCATGGTGGAAATGCTGCTAGACCGCCTGCATCAGCGTCCGTTTACGAGCGAAGTGCAGTTGCCGCAATACGATCAGGTGAATCCGGCGGCGGCGCTCTCGGGACTTGAGAAAGCGACCATCGCATTGGTGACGACTTCCGGCGTGGTGCCGCAGGGCAATCCCGACCGGATCGAATCGTGGCGGGCCACCAAGTGGATGAAATACGCCATCGGCCACCTGCAGGAAATGAGCGCCGCGGAATGGACTTGCGTGCATGGTGGCTACGATAACGGCTACATCCGGCTGGACCCGCAACGCGCGGTGCCGCTGGATATCATGCGCGAACTCGAGCAACAAGGCAAAGTGGGCCGCGTGCTCCCGTATCTGTACACCACTGTGGGCAACGTGCAACCGGTCGAGCGGGCACGCCGCTTCGGCCGTGAAATGGCGAACGCGCTGAAGCAGGACGGAGTGCACGCCGTCTTGTTCACCGCCACATGAGGGACCTGCAATCGTTGCGGCGCAACGATGGCAAAAGAAATCGAACGCGTTGGTATCGCGGTGGCGTTTTTCAGCGCGATCCCGGCGATCCCGCTGAACGTCGGCGCCTATCGCGTTATTTTAGGCAGGGCGGTGCCGTACGTGCTGGGCGATCCTCACCTCACCCCCGAACACGAACGCGCGTTGCGGCGCCAGCAAGTGCTCCTCGGTCTGCAATCTCTGTGCACCGCAGTGACTTCCCCAACCCTGCTCGAGGTCCAGGCGGCCTGAGTCGGGAAGTCGGGGCGGCGTGACAATAGGGCGTTGGTTACCTGCTCACTCCGTGTCAACCGCGACCGGGCGATTCATCCTGTTCAGACAATAACAGGCAGGTTGAGAAAGCGCGCGTCGTCCTCGCGGATATCGCTGATGAATACGTGATTCGGTTCCT
>JACPTJ010000551.1 GCA_016192835.1 Betaproteobacteria bacterium | reverse complement strand
GGCCTTGATCGCCGCCGCGATTTGCCCGCCCATGTGGGGCGGGAAAGTAACGATCGTTCCGGTGTCCAGCAGCACGCCGTCCACCTCGCCGAACGGATTGATCAGCAGGCGGCTTGCAGTGGCCTGCGCAGCAGGTGGTGTATTCGCATAAGCCTGCGCCCGGAGGTATTCGTCGGCACCTTTACCTTTGTCCTTCTTACCTTGCGCGGTCGCCGCAAATGGTACGGCAAGCATCAACAGCAGCAGCATCCAGCGGTGAGTTCTCATGTTCATCTCCATGGTTGTACTCGTCACGCGTCAATAACTTCGCGCAATTCAGCTATGCAAGTCGCGTGCCGTACGAAGCCGTGTTGATTAAACGAGGAAATTACATGCCGCGCGAAAGAAAAGCGGATGCTTTCGAGACAATCGGTGTCCGCAAAGCGGACAGGCCAGACTTTACGGCTCGATGCCGTGCTGCCGCAGCTTGGCGTAAAGCAACTGGCGGTGGATGCCGAGCCGGCGGGCCGCCTCGGCCCGATTGCCGCCGGACTCGGCGAGCGCCTTGCGTATCATGTCCGCTTCGAGCCGCGACAAAGCCGTCGGCAAGTCGGAAACTTCCGTTTCCAGCACCGGGGATGGCCCGGCAAGCCCGAGGTCTGCCATGTCGATCTGCGCGCCGCGCGCAAGTACGCTGGCGCGCTCGATGACGTTCTTCAACTCGCGCACGTTTCCCGGCCAGTTGTGCGCTTCCAGCGCGCGGTGCGCGGCTGCGGTGAGGGTTTTCGGCGGGTCGCCGGCGAGCGCCAAGAAATGCTCCGCGAGTGCGATCACGTCTTCGCCGCGCTCGCACAAAGGCGGCACGCGGATGTTGAGCACATTGAGGCGATAGAAGAGGTCCTGGCGGAAGTCACCATCTCTGACGCGCTGGTCGAGATCGCGGTGCGTCGCGGCAAGGATGCGCACATCCACTGCCACGCCACTCTCTCCTCCAACAGGCACGACCACTCCTTCCTGCAACACGCGCAGCAGTTTTGCCTGCAAGGCAGCGCTCATGTCGCCGATCTCGTCCAGCAACAACGTTCCGCCATCGGCTTGCTGGAAGATGCCGGTGCGGGCCGCCGTCGCGCCCGTGAACGCGCCGCGCACATGGCCGAATAACTCGTTCTCCAGAAGATCATGTGGTATCGCGGCGCAGTTGATCGCGACAAACGGTTTGTCCGCACGCGCGCTGTGCTGATGCAACGCGCGCGCCACTTCCTCCTTGCCGGTGCCGGTTTCACCGGTGATCAGCACGGTCGCATCCGTAGTCGCCGCGCGGCCGATCAGCTTGACCACTTCCCGCATGGGATCGCTGTGCGCTAAAAATTCGTGTGCTTTCACGCCGGCCGTTCTCTGCCCCGGCGTGACACGGGATTGCAGTGCATCCACCAGCACTTTTTCAATCGCCTGCCGTCCCACCGGCTTGGCCAGATGGTCGAACGCGCCGAGCTTCATCGCCTCGATCGTGTTGTCGGCGCTGGCGTAGGCGGTGAGCATGATGACGGGGATGCCGCGGCCCACCGGCTGAGCCAGCATCTGGCGCAAGATATCCAGTCCGCTGGCATCGGGCAGGCGAAAGTCGAGGAAGGCAGCGGCGATTCCGCCCTGCCTGATCGACGCCAGGCCTTGGGTCCCGCTTTCCACGGCGACCACTTCGTGGCCGAGACTTTCCAGCGTTTCCGTCAGGCTCTCGCGAAAGCCCGCATCATCATCGACGATCAGGAGGCGGGGCATGGAATCTCCAGCTCGAAACAGGCGCCCGGTGTCTGTTCCACATAGCGGGCCACTCCGCCATGGGCTATTGCGATCTCCCGGGCGAGCGCCAATCCCAGGCCGACACCGTCAGGGCGACCCGATACGAACGGATCGAACAGCCGGGGCCTGATGTGCGCGGCAACGCCGGGTCCGTCGTCACACACCCGCAGGATTATGGCCTTGGCATCTTCGCTGCTTTGCACGCTGAGCGTGATCTTGCCGCCGCGCGGCGTATGATCGAGCGCGTTGTCCAGAAGGTTGTCGAGCGCCCGCCCCAGGGCAGCCGGATCGAAACGCCACGACTTCACCCCGGTGTCGAAATCGAACGCGACACCTTGCGCCGTACAGCGCTCGGCAAACGCGTTCACGCGCTCGGACAGCCATTCATGCACCGCCACGTCCCGCGTAGCAACGCGTACCGGCTCGGCTCTTGCGAGCAGACTTTTCACGATCGTCTCGACGCGCCCGACTTCGCGCAACACGAAAGGCAACGCCGCGTCACGCTTGTCGGGCTGAGCGAGCGCGTTCTCGATCTTCAGCCGGATCGCCGCGATGGGATTGCGCACCTCGTGCGCGACCGAGGCGGCCAGACGCCCCAGCGCGGCGAAGCGCTCGGACCGTTCAAGCGCACCACGCAGATCGGCGGCCCGTGCCTGCGCCGCATGGAGACGGGTGCTGAAATCGTTGAGCGCGATGATGATGCGATCGAGTTCCGCGTCTTGCGAAAGCGCGATTGCCGGGAGATCCTCGGCGCGGCCACGCTGCAACGCGCTTTCAATGCGATTGAAATGATGCGTCCAGCGGTAAAAGCTGTAGCCCAGCCAAAGACCGGAGCCGATGACGAACAGCAGCAGCAGGCCCAGACCCTGCCTTACTTCGTCATAAGCCTTGCCGCTGGCGACTGCGATGCGGGCCATCGTCCACGCCCCCCAATGAGCGTCCGAAGCCATCGCGGGACAGGCTGTCAATACCACCGTTTCACGAGTGCCCTGCAGTAATTCGACGACAGGCGTCCCGCCGGTAAGGCTTTGGCGGACGAGCGTTTCAATCCGGTTACGCTCCGTCGAGGGCACGTCATGTTTTGGCTCGCTGCCTTGATGCGTGGGAAAGGCGTAGGCCATAAAGCCTTCGGTGTCATGCCAGAAACCGCCTTCGAGCCCAGGAACCTCGCCCAGGATCGTGTTGAGTAAGGCACCCATCAACACCGTATCGAAAGCACCGGGCTTGACTGAGCGCGCGTACTCGGTTTGAAGTGCAACGCACGCCTGCTGGGCGTAACCGACGGTCTTTTCTGTCTGCGCTTGCGTCCCCAACTGATACACGTCCCGGATCATGAACCCGAGCGCGATGCAGACGGCAAGCGTAAACAGCCACAACATCAGTAAACGCAGCCGCAGCGTGAGAATCAAGCGCACCATGAGGTCCTTACAAGATCCACCTGTTCACTACAGAAATTTATTCTAGCGTATCCACGGAAATATCCCTTTCATCGAGCGGATTACATTAGTGGGATAAGGATGGTCCCCTGGCTGTTGAAATGCTGGAGAGCCGCATGGAAACTGGCTCTCCTCGTAATTGACCTGTATATTGAGCAAAGGAAATGGAGTCTGGCGGATCCGGGTGCTCCCCTCTCCGCTGGGCGGAGAGGGGTCTGGGAAGAGGTGGACGCGAAGGAAGACAAACAAGCCTTGTCATCAAGATCGCCAATTTGGTTTCAACAAAACGGAAAGGACAATCAATGAGCATTAGCTCGCGGAAACTCACGCAGGAGCAGGACGGCATCCCCGGCTGGATCGCACACCCTGATGGACATGGGCGCCACCCCGGCGTGATGATGCTGCATCACGCGCCCGGTCTGACCGGGGACTACAAGATCAACGCGTCGCTGCTGGCACAGCTCGGGTTTACGGTGCTGGTGCCCAGCCTCTACAACATGCTGGGGGTTCCCGGGGACCATCACCTGGGACAGGGTGCGGAGATTCAGGCGAAGCATGGGGACGCCGATTTTCTGCGCGTGATCGCAGATGCGTGGCGCTATCTCGCGGCACGACCCGATACCGATCCGGAACGCACCGCGGTGATCGGCCATTGCCTGGGCGGGCGGCTCGGCATCCCGTTCGCAGCCGACACGCCGAAACTGCGCGCGCTGGTGCTGTACTACGCGACGATTCGCGACGAGCCGGCGAGCCCGATGCGTCCGCGCCACTCGTTCGACACGGCGAAGTTGATCAAGTGCGCAACCCTGGTGCTGTATGGCGGCCGCGACCACCTGACCTCGAACCAGACCCAGCTGCAGTTATGGCAAAGTTTCATCGCGGGCGGCGCGCCGCTGGAATGGCATTTCTTCTCGCACGGCAATCACGGCTTCGCCGGCCCCGACTCCGCGGGCTTCCAGCCCGACCTTGCACAACGGGCGTGGCCGTTGGTGACCGATTTTCT
>JACPTJ010000550.1 GCA_016192835.1 Betaproteobacteria bacterium | reverse complement strand
TGCAAGTTCAAGGTCGGCGGACTGACACCGGAAGACGATGCCAAGCGCGTCGAAGCCGCGCGCAAGGCCGCCGGCAACGATTTCATTCTGGTCGTGGACGCCAATCGCGGCTGGAACGTGCCCGACGCGATCCGTTTCGCGCGGCTCGTCGAGCCCCTCAATATCGGCTGGTTCGAGGAGCCGTGCCACTGGTACGACGATGTTGCGATGATGGCGCAGGTGCGACAGGCGATTCACATCCCGGTCAACGCCGGCCAGTGCGAAATCACGAGTCAGGGCGTGCGGCGCCTCGTCGAAGGTGGCGCGGTGGATTTCGTCAATTACGACGTATCGGAAGGCGGCGGCATCCCCGACTGGCGCCGCGCTGCGGCGATCTGCGGCGCCGCCGGCGTGCGCATGGCGCACCACGAAGAATCGCAGGTGGCGCAGCAACTGCTAACCGCCGTACCGCACGGTACCTATCTGGAGTGTTTCGCAGACCCCGCGCGCGATCCCGTGTGGCAGAAAATGTGGCTCAATCGCCCGGCGGTCAATAACGGCATCGTCGAGGTGTCTGATGCCCCGGGTCTGGGCATCGAACTCGACTGGAAGATGATCGAGAAATACCGCGTCGCCTGAAGCTAAGACACAACCATTGCTCTAGTTTTTCTTCGCGTCCCTGCCGGCCACTGTGCTGATCGGCGCGCATTTCATGATGTCGCCCCTTTTCGCTCGGCAAGAAATTGGCGCACTTCACTGACGCAGCGATCAGGCGCCAGCAGATTAACGCCGTGACCAAACCCCTCAAATACAACGCGTTTTGCCGCGGGCATACGTTGCTGCATGGCTTTTGCCTCATCGTCCTTAGCAATCGGGCTTTGGGCACCCGACAAGATCAGGGTCGGCATGCTGATTTCCGGCAGGCGCGGCCACAGATTGCCCTCCGCGACGGCGTGGTCCATCGCAACTGCCACGTGCTTCGGTGTCTTGTCCATTTCTGCGATATACCACTCGCACAGTTCTGGCGATGCCTTAGTGGTATCGATCCGGTACGATAGCGTTTGCCGGCACCAGCCGCCGACCCCATACTTGTCGAAGGCCGCAGCACGATTGGCCTCGCCCAGCACGTAAGTCGAGGCGATCTTAGCTGACCGCTTGAACGGCGTATCGCACAACGTCAGCGTTGAAAGGCGGTCGGGATACGTCAGGGCCGCAGTCATGCCGACGATTCCGCCGGAGGACTCGCCGACCCAATGCACGCGCCCGATGTCCAGCTTGTCCATTAACCCTATTGCGTCGCCGGCAAGCTGTTCGAAGGACATGCGGCTGCCGGCAGGCGGCTTGCTCGTCTCACCGCAACCACGTGCATCAAACCGAAGCACGCGGTACTCCGTCGCGAGCAGAGGAACCCACTGCTGCCAGAACATCATGTTGCGGCAATATCCGTGATACAGCAGGAAAGTCTCCGGCGGCGTCGCGCGCCACGGCGCCGCATAGTCGACGATCTCGTAGTTGATGTCGATATCGCCGACGCGGATGGATTTATATTGCTTGCTCATACTCCCCCTTTTTTTCGCATTGAACGTGCAGTCCACATGACAGCGCATATTTGAACGAATGATTATATACAGGAGCCTTCTAACCGCAGTTACTAAGTTCCTGACCGTCGCAAACCGACCCCTATGCGGACGGAGTCATTGGGACTTAAAACGTGGCGCATGCATATTTTTCCCGCCTCGACTGAAATGGTGCAGCACCTGCATGTACGGATAGTGGTAACCCTTTGGAGATGCTTGTTGGCGCTTCGTGAGGACCAATCAATTTCAGTTTACAATGGTCTGAGCGGGCAGCGCGGCCGCGCTGTCCCAAGCCGTCCGGGAGGCTAACGAACAAAAATCGTGTCTTTCGCGGTTTACTTCTTGACAGACGGCGTAACCGAAGGTGGAGATAAGATGATGCATTCCATATTGGTGGCAGTGTTTGCGGTGGCAACAGGCATCTCAAGCGCTTGCGCGCAAGGCAATTATCCGAACAAACCGGTACGCTGGGTCATCCCCTATGCCCCCGGTGGCGGGACGGATGTCATTGCGCGGCCTCTTGCGCTCAAGCTGGGCGAAGTGCTTGGCGTGCCCATTGTTTATGAGAATCGCGGCGGTGGCGGTGGGCTGATTGCAGGCGAATTGGTCGCCAAGTCAGCACCGGATGGCTACACGCTGCTGGTGGGCTCGGGCAACACCCACGTTTTCCCTACGCTGCTGTACGACAAGGTGCCTTACGACCCGGTCAAGGATTACGCGCCGATTACCAATTTCGTGATCGTCCCCAATGTACTGGTCGCCCACCCGTCCTTTCCGCCGAAGACCATTCAGGAACTGATTGCGTACGGCAAGGCCAATCCCGGGAAGATCAACTGGGCATCTTCGGGTAACGGCTCCGGTGGCCATCTCGCACTGGTCATGTTCAGCTTGGAGGCCGGCATCAAGGTGCTGCACGTGCCATTCAAGGGCGCAGGTCCCGCCGTGGTCGCCATGCTGGGCGGCGAAACCGATCTGCTGTTTGCCAATACCGGCGTGTTCCTGGGGCACATCAACGCGGGCAAGCTGCGACCGCTG
>JACPTJ010000549.1 GCA_016192835.1 Betaproteobacteria bacterium | reverse complement strand
CGCAGTCGGTCTGGCTGCCACGCTCCATCAGCACCTGCGCCAGCTGGCGCGCGTCGCGAAAACCGAGATTGACGCCCTGCCCGGCCAGCGGGTGCACATTATGCGCAGCGTCCCCGGCCCGGGCAAGGCGCGGCAGCACCAGCTGCCGCACGCGCTGCAGCCGCAGCGGGAACGCCGCCGCCGGCGTGATCAGCTGCAGCTCGCCGATCGCGCCGTGGCTCGCTGCGGCAACTTGGGCGACGAGTTCGTCGCTCGCGAGTTCGAGCAGCCGTGCCGCATCTTCGTCCCGGGTCGACCACACCATCGATACCCGCTCGCCCGGCAATGGCAGCAACGCCAGCACGCCGTCGTGCCGGAACCATTGGTACGCGGTGTCGCGATGCGGCCGGGTGATGGCGAAATTGGCAACCACGGCGGTCTGGTGATAACGATGCATTTCGACCGCGATCGCAGTTTGCGCGCGCACCCACGAATCGGCGCCGTCGGCGCCGACCACCAGGCGCGGACATAACACGCGGCCGTCACCCAGTTCCAGCTGCGCCGCTTGCGCCTCAAACGTCAATGCCCTGCATGCCGCAGGCGCCATCACCGCGACGTGCTGCGCACGTTTGAGTGCCTTCCACAGCACGCGCTGCAGCTCGCGGTTCTCGACGATGAACGCGAGTTCCCGCAAGCCGGCGTCATAGGCGCTGAAATCGAGCTCGGAGCGGCCGTCGTCGCCAAAAACGCACATTGCCTCGACCCGGCTCACGCGCGTCATATCAAGCTCCTGCCAAACGCCGCAACGTTCGAGAAATGCCGCGCTGCCCGGGCTGATCGCGTACACGCGGCTGTCCCAATCGGCGGCGCCGGCGCCCGGCTGCGGCGGCTGCGCTTCGATCAGCGCGAGGTTGAGCCCGGCAGTCTCGAGCGTCAACGCGAGGCTCGCGCCAACCAGCCCGCTACCGACCACCACGACGTCAAAATCCATATATCATCGACACTTTAAGGTGATTGGTGACTGGTAATTGGTGCAAATCAGTTTTACGAATTACGAATCACGAGTCACGAGAAACGAGGCGTAAGCGCGAGTTTAATCGCAAATCTTGACAAAATGCCGGTCGAAATCTAGACTCCCGCGCCTCCTAGTCGGCGAGTTAGCTCAGCGGTTAGAGCAGCGGAATCATAATCCGTTGGTCCGGGGTTCAAATCCCTGACTCGCCACCAATCCCCCGTTCCTGTCCGGCAAACAGGGCGCGCGATGAGCCGCGGCACCTCATTGGTATAATGCGCACCCTCGTTCCAGGGTGCGTGCCGCGCGCCCGCAGCGCCCGGCATGGCATCTCGGTTATAATGCAGGAGGCTGATTTAAAAAGATTTATACGACGTGAGATACGGTTCTGGTTCGATGCGTTACCTGCTGCTGTTATTGACAGTGGCGAGCTTGCTGCTCGCGGAAACGGGCTACGCGCAATTGCGCACGCTGCCCGCCAATGCCAAACGCACGACTACCGGAATGCAGCCGCACCCGCTGCCCTACGTCGAGCTCGGCGGTAAAGTGGTCAGGCTGGCACCCGGCGGGGTCATTTACGATCAGAACAATCGCACTATCGTGCATGGCGCGCTGCCGGCAGGCGCCGATGTCGCGTTCACTACCGACATGCACGGCGATATTGCCCGGATCTATATCCTGACGCCGCAGGAACAGGCGCGACTCGACCAACGCAGGTAGCGCGCGTGCCTTCCAAGCTTTATATCAAGACCTTCGGCTGCCAGATGAACGATTACGACTCGGGCAAGATGGCCGACGTGCTCAACGCCGCGCACGGCATGACCTTGACCGATGCGCCGGGGGAGGCTGACGTGATCCTGTTCAATACGTGTTCGGTGCGCGAGAAAGCGCAGGAAAAAGTTTTTCACGACCTCGGCCGCATCAAGCACCTGAAGCAGGCCCGGCCCGGTCTGCTGATCGGCGTCGGCGGTTGCGTCGCGAGCCAGGAGGGTGCTGCGATCGTCGCGCGCGCGCCTTACGTTGATCTGGTGTTCGGCCCGCAGACGCTGCACCGGCTGCCCGCGATGATCGAAGCGCGCCGCGCCGGCGGTGCCCCGCAGGTCGACATCTCGTTTCCGGAAATCGAAAAATTCGACCGCCTGCCGCCGGCCCGCGTCGAGGGTGCAAGCGCGTTCGTGTCGATCATGGAAGGCTGCAGCAAGTACTGCACTTTTTGCGTCGTGCCGTACACGCGCGGCGAAGAAGTATCGCGGCCGCTCGATGACGTGCTGACCGAAGTCGCCGAGCTTGCCGAGCAAGGCGTGAGCGAGATCACGTTGCTGGGGCAGAATGTCAACGCCTGGCGCGGCACGCTCGAACCTGGTGACGCGGCCGATTTCGCGCTGCTGCTCGAGTACGTCGCCGCAGTTCCCGGCATCGAGCGGCTGCGCTACACGACGTCGCACCCGAAGGAATTCACCCAGCGCCTGATCGATGCCTACGCGCGGCTGCCGCAGCTCGTAAGTCACGTGCACCTGCCGGTGCAGTCGGGCTCGGATCGCGTGCTCGCCGCGATGAAACGCGGCTACAGCGCGCTCGAATACAAGTCGATCGTCCGGCGGCTGCGCGAAGTGCGCTCCGGCCTGTCGATTTCGTCTGATTTCATCGTCGGCTTCCCGGGCGAAACCGACGCCGATTTCGAAGCCACGCTGAAACTCGTCGCGGACGTCGGCTTCGATGCCAGCTTCAGCTTCATCTACAGTCCGCGGCCCGGCACGCCGGCGGCGGAGCTGCCGGATGCGACGCCGCATGCAGCGAAACTCGCGCGGCTGCAGCGGCTGCAAACGCTGCTCGAATCGCAGGCGCAGTCCATCAGCACCGCCATGGTCGGCACCGTGCAGCGCATCCTGGTCGAGGGCGCCGCGAAAAAAGATGCCCGCGAGTTTTGCGGCCGCACCGACAACAATCGGGTCGTCAATTTCGCAGGCCACCCGCGCCTCGCCGGCCAGTTTGCCGACGTCACCATCACCGCTGCGCGGCCGCATTCGCTGCGCGGCGAAATTGCGCTCGTCACCGCGTGAAAGCCGTCGAAATCGCCTTTGCTCCGGTCGACAACCGGAGGCTGGCCAATCTGTGCGGCGCGCTCGACGAAAACCTGCGCCAGATCGAAACCGCGCTCGAGGTCGCGATCGCGCGCCGCGGCGAGCGCTTCGCATTGACCGGCAGACCGGACCGCACGCGCCTTGCCGCGCAGGCGCTCGAAACATTCTATGGCAGGACCAAGCGCAGCCTGTCGGTCGAAGAAGTGCAGCTGGGGCTGATTGAAGTGATGCGAGCGCGTCCCTCCGCCGGCGTCGAAGACACCCCGCAACTGAAAACGCGGCGCCAGGATTTGCGCGGGCGCACGCCGCGCCAGGTGCTATACCTGAAGCAGATCCACGGCCACGACATCACGTTCTCGATCGGCCCGGCCGGCACCGGCAAGACCTACCTGGCGGTGGCGTGCGCGATCGATGCGCTCGAGCGCGACCAGGTCAAGCGCATCGTGCTCGTGCGCCCGGCAGTCGAGGCCGGCGAGCGGCTCGGCTTTCTGCCCGGCGACATGGCGCAGAAAGTCGATCCTTATCTGCGTCCGCTCTACGATGCGCTCTACGATCTGATGGGCTACGACAAGGTTGCCAAGCTCTTCGAGAGGAGCGCGATCGAGATTGCGCCGCTCGCCTTCATGCGCGGCCGCACGCTCAATCACTCGTTCGTGATCCTCGACGAGGCGCAGAACACCACGCCCGAGCAGATGAAAATGTTTCTGACGCGCATCGGCTTCGGCAGCAAGGCCGTCGTCACCGGTGACATCACGCAGATCGATCTGCCGCGCGGCCACAAGAGCGGCCTGATCGAGGCGCGCGCAGTGCTCAAGCGCGTGCGCGGCATCGCTTTCACCCATTTTCTGTCGAGCGACGTGGTGCGCCATCCGCTGGTGCAGCGTATCGTCAATGCCTACGAGCGGCACACCAGGACGCAAGCCGAGCCGGGCGCCTGAGCTCGCGCTGACGGTCCAGTATGGCATCCGGTCCGCTCAGTTGCCGCCACGCGCCAGGTTACGTGTATGGGCGCGTGCGGCGCTCAGGCGCAGCGCCGCGGTCACGCTGCGCATCGTCGGCGCGCGCGAAGCGCGCCGGCTCAACCGCCGCTTTCGCAACCGCGACTATGCGACCAACGTGCTGACCTTCGCTTACCCTGACCGGCGCCCGCTTGCCGGCGACATCGCGATTTGCGCGCCGGTGGCGGCGCGCGAGGCGCGCGCCAGCGGTATCAGCCGCGAAGCGCATTACGCGCACCTGGTGATCCACGGCATGCTGCACCTGCAGGGCTTTGACCACGAAAATGAGCGCGATGCGCGGCGCATGGAACGGATCGAGACGCGGATACTCGGACAACTCGGATTCGCCGATCCTTACGGCCCCTCACGCCTTACGCCTCACGTCTCACGCGAATATGGACGACAGTCAACCTAAACCCACCTGGCTCGAGCGGCTCGGCGCGCTTCTGATGCGCGAGCCGGAGGACCGCGAGCAGTTGATCGAGCTGCTGCGCTCCTCCTACGAGCGCAACCTGCTCGACAGCGACGCGCTGTCGATGATCGAAGGCGTGCTGCAGGTATCGGAACTGCAGGCGCGCGACATCATGATCCCGCGCGCGCAGATGGACGCAATCGACATCGGCGAAGCACCCGACAAGTTCATTCCGCTGGTCATCCAGACCGGGCATTCGCGTTTCCCGATGATCGAAGGCAACAAGGACGACGTGATCGGCATCCTGCTCGCCAAGGATTTGCTGCGCTATTATGCCGGCGAGGAAGAATTCAACGTGCGCGACATGCTGCGGCCGGCGGTCTTCATCCCCGAGTCGAAGCGGCTCAACGTGCTGCTCAAGGATTTCCGTGCCAACCGCAATCACATGGCGATCGTGGTCGACGAATACGGCGGTGTTGCCGGGCTGGTGACCATCGAGGACGTGCTCGAGCAGATCGTCGGCGACATCGAGGACGAATACGACTTCGACGAGACCGAGGACGACATCATCGCCGACAAGGGCGGCGCCTATCGCGTCAAGGCCGTGACCGCGATCGCCAATTTCAACGCGGTGTTCCACACCCGCTTCAGCGACGAGGACAACGACACCGTCGGCGGCCTGGTGCTGAGCCGCTTCGGACGCATGCCCAAGCGCGGCGAGCAGTTGAGCTTCGACGGTTTCACGTTCAAAGTGCTGCGCGCCGACAGCCGCCGGTTGCACCTGCTGCAGGTGGAACCGCAAGCCGGCCCGGAATGAGGTTCATCGGACTTTCGCAGGGTGACGTGTGTCGGAAGATGCCGAGAGCGCATCCGAGAAGGTCCCCTCTCCCATCGAGGGAGAGGGGAGTTCTTTTCGTTGCCGACTTCGTTCCCCACGGAATTCCCGGAAGAGCCCGAAAGAAAAACCGGTTTGACGACAACGCCCCATAGCAGCGCGCTGCCTCGCGCCAAAGCACTGGTGCTCGCCGCACTTGCCGGCGCGGTGACCGTACTGGGTTTCGCGCCGTTCTATCTGTTTGCACTCCCGGTCGTCACGCTCGCGGTGCTGATCGTGCTGTGGCGGCGCGCGGCGGGACGGCGGGCCGCGGCACTCATCGGCTTCAGCTTCGGCCTCGGTTATTTTCTGACCGGCGTGAGCTGGGTTTACGTCAGCCTGCACGACTTCGGCGCGATGCCGGCGCCGCTGGCGGGAATCCTCACTCTGTTGTTTTGCGCTTATCTGGCGCTCTACCCGGCGCTCACGGGATGGATTTATTACATCCTCGGGCCGCGCTCGGCGCTGGCTACATTGGCGGCGCTGCCGGCGTTATGGACGCTCGCCGAGTGGCTGCGCGGCTGGCTGTTCACGGGTTTCCCCTGGATCGCGCTCGGCTATTCCCAGATTCCCGCCAGTCCGCTCGCCGGTTACGTGCCGGTGCTGGG
>JACPTJ010000548.1 GCA_016192835.1 Betaproteobacteria bacterium | reverse complement strand
TTGAATCTCCGCACCCTGTCCCAGGTGATGCTCCCCGGAAACCCCCAGCATGTTGTAGAGGCTGGGCACCAGGACCGTAAAGCCGAGCCCGGCCAGCAGCGAGGCGTTGATCTTGTAGTCCCCGGTCAGACCGGGCGCGTGATGCAGCATCATCACGCCGGGGTGGCGCCCATGTCCATCAGGGTGTGCGATCCAGCCGGGGATGCCATCCTGCTCCTGGGTAAGTTTCCGCAAGGTAATGCTCATTGATTGTCCTTTCCGTTTTGTTGATCGATTCTGCGCGCCTGGAACAGGCTCACGAAGCCGAGCATCCAGATACTGCGGGGAATGGCCGGCGACGATTTCATTTTAGAACAGGGCAAGCGCGGCGCCACCCAAGGCCGTGAAGACTACCACTCGCAACGGCGACTGCTTCCAGAAGATCAGCAGAGCAAACGCGATTAACGCCAACGCAAAATCGCCGGTTGAGCGTATGGAACTCGTCCACACGGGGTTATAAAGAGCGGCGAGAAGTATGCCGACAACCGAGGCATTGATTCCCTGCAATGCCCGCTGGATGGAAGTGCGGCGGCGCAACGCATCCCAATAGGGCAATGCGCCGACCGTGAGCAAGAATGCAGGGAGAAAGACGGCAACGAGACACAACATTCCACCCCAGATGCCGTTGGGCGGCAAGTTCATGGCCGTACCCAGGTACGCCGCAAACGTAAAAAGCGGCCCCGGCACGGCTTGTGCGGCGCCATAACCCGCGAGGAAGACGTCATCAGTTATCCAGCCGGATGGGACGACCTCATTACGCAGTAGCGGAAGAACAACGTGTCCTCCGCCAAAGACGAGAGACCCGGCGCGGTAAAAGCTGTCAAAGAGCGCCAGGGTGTGATCCCCCGTCATTCTGACCGCGATGGGCAGCAGAATTAACAGGCCAAAGAACAGAACCCATGCTGTAATCGCAGACCGATGCCCGATCGGAAAACTGAGGCTGGGTGCGACCTCGAGAGTTACGGGCCGCAGGTAGCGCCAGCCGAGAACGGCGCCGATGGCGATGGCAAGGATCTGGCCGGCGGCGGTGGGCCACGCAAAGACGATTACCGTGGCGGCAACCGCCAGTGACGCCCTGAACCGGTCCGGACAAAGCGCTTTCCCCATCCCCAGGACCGCTTGAGCCACCACGGCCACCGCGACGACTTTCAAGCCGTGCAGCCATCCGGCGTCCGCCGCGAAGCCCAGCCGTTCGAAACCAAGCGCGAAAAGTATCAGGGCGATCGCTGAAGGCATGGTGAACCCGACCCAGGCTGCGATCCCACCCGGCAATCCGGCACGCGCGATACCCAGGGCGATCCCGAGCTTGCTGCTGGCGGGCCCCGGCAGAAACTGGCAGAGTGCAACCAGATCCGCGTAGGAGGTCTCGTCGAGCCACCGGCGCCGATCGACGAATTCATGCCGCAAATACCCCAGATGAGCAATCGGCCCGCCAAACGAAGTGCACCCGAGTTTCAGGAAGATCCAGAATATCGCCAACGGCGAAGCGCCGTGCTTTGCGTCTTGCGGGGAAATCGGTTGCATCGGCAGCTCCTGAGCGGAATACGGCGGTGCGTGCCGCCGGCGCGCCCCGCGCGGGTTATTTGACTTGTGCGTGGACCGCGCTTATATTCATTATATCGGAGTTCGATAACGATGGACAATAATATCGTTCGTGGCGTGTTTCTCGCGTTCGTGCGCGTGCACGTTCTGCACCATGCGGCTGAAGGGCGCATCTTCGGCCTCGAGATGATCGAGGAGCTGCGCCGCCACGGCTACACGCTCAGTCCGGGCACGCTGTATCCGATTTTTCACAGCATGCAAAAGGCCGGCTACCTGAGGTCGGCCGATGAGGTGGTCAACGGCAAGCTGCGGAAATATTACGCGGCCACGGCGAAGGGCCGGCGCCTGCTCAAGCAGGTGAAGGACAGAATCCGGGAATTGATGGATGAAGTCATCGGGGATTGAGGCGCTCCGGTAGCGCAAACATGATCGACTCCGCCTTGCCTGCAGTGTATGTGGTGGATGACGACGCAGCGCTGCGCGATTCGCTGCGCTGGCTGCTCGAGTCCGCTGGACATCGCGTTGCGGCCTACGCGAGCGCCGAAGCGTTTCTTGCAGCCTATTCAGCGGAACAGGGTGGATGCCTGCTGCTCGATATCCGCATGCCCGGCATGCGCGGGCCCGAGTTGCAGGACAAACTCAAGCGCCGCGGCCGTGCGATCCCGATTGTTTTCATCACCGGATACGGTGACGTACCGATGGCGGTGAACGCGGTAAAAAAAGGCGCACTTGATTTCATTGAAAAACCATTCAACGACCAGGCGCTGCTCGTGCTGATCGACAACGCGCTTGCCATCGACGCCAAAGCGCGCCGCGCCGCGGCGCGTTTTGAAACGCTGACTCGGCGTGAACGCAAAGTCATGGAACGCATCGTCGCGGGCAAGCGTAACCAGGACATTGCCGCCGAACTTACCATCAGCATCAAGACCGTCGAAGCGCACCGCGCCGCAGTGATGCGGAAAATGGGCGTGGACTCTCTCGCCGCACTGGTGAAACTCGTGCAGAGCGCTGGCGCGCCGCGCCGCAAGTAGCGCAGGCTACGTTTTAACCGGCCTCGCGCGTTGTCGAATAAATCTGGTCAGTGTCTTTTCCTGAGTTTGGATTCCCGCTTTGCGGGATGAGGCTGCGCATGCGCGCCGATGCGCCGCTTTACCTCGGCATCGGAAAGCTTTTTGCGGTGCGGCTTGGCCAGCATGCCCAAGCGGTCCACTACCTTGGTTGGTTTGATCCGCTGGACGGGGGCGGGCATGAGCCCTGTACGGGGAGAAATGCCGGTCCGGCTTCCGCCGAGGGCGCGGGTTTGATGGATCTTGGAGATTCCTGGTCCCGAAACTGAATGGCATACATCTTGCGTCTCGTTCGGGTATCTTTGGAGCAGTAGATTACGCGACGACGAGGCGGCGACCGGGGGCCGAACCGGTGCCAAACAAAGCAGAATGGTCTGGATTGGCAACGATCGCGCGTCTGCATTCGTTGCCGGTGCGACGTACCGAAAGGAATCTGGAACATGCAACCCATGCGTCTTCGAATGACTCCCCCACAAATGTTCGCGGGCATCAGCCTGCTGCTGATCACGGTCGTGTTGGTAGTGAGCAACCTCACGCAGTCGACTTTTTTTCGCCAGGCAATAGTAGAACGTGAATCGGTGATCGTACGCGACGTGGTTAAGGCGATTATCCATGAAGAAGAAGGGGAAAACGAACTGACTCCGGCAGACATGGAGCGCTACACGGAGGTCACCGCTAAGAAGCATTTCGAGCATACCGTTAGGGCCCTGAGGACTCTCACCGGCGTGGTACGTATCAAGGTGTTCAACCCCGACAAGATGATAATATGGTCGGACGCACCGGATCTGATCGGGACGTATTTGACTGGTAACCTGCAAGATCTGGCGCGGGCGCTGGATGGCGAGGTGCGCGCCGTGTTCGATCCTCCGGGACACGGCATTCCCATCGAAGAGCTGCCGCGATTTCCGCTGATCGAATTCTATGTGCCGTTTACTTTGAAAAACCCTGGTGCCGCGAGCGGCACGGTCAGCGGTGTGCTGGCGATTTACCGATCCGCGCAAGGGATAAACGAGACTATCCGGTATGGTCTTCTTCTACTATGGTCGGTCACCGGGCTGGCGGGGGGGATCCTGTTCTTCGCTCTTTTCAGGCTGTTCCGTTCCGTGTATTTCAGCCAGCGCGCGGCCGAGATGCAGTTCGCGAAGTTAAGTAACGAGCATGATCGGATGATGCAGATCGAGAAACTTTCCGCCATGGGGCAAATGGTGAGCGAGATTGCGCATCAGCTCAACAATCCGCTGGTCGGCGTAATCAACCTGACCGAGCTTGCGGAACGCGAGTTAGGCAACCCTCAGCGCGTGAAGGAGTTGCTCGGCGAAGTGCGCAGGGCAGGCCATCATTGCCATGGCTTCGTTCAGCGCATGTTGCTCATCAACAGAGCCACTCACTCCGAACCGCAACCGACCGACATGAACAGGCTGGTGCGCGATACCATCGCTTTTTTCCACCAGAGTCTGGGCGGGCATCCCCCGGTGATTTTTGAGGAATCGCACCAACAGGCGTCCATGAAAGTTGACCCGGTACTCATTCGCAATGCGCTTTTCAACCTGATCCACAACGCGGCCCAAGCCG
This sequence comes from Betaproteobacteria bacterium, assembly GCA_016192835.1. Lineage (GTDB taxonomy): Bacteria > Pseudomonadota > Gammaproteobacteria > Burkholderiales > SG8-41 > PALSA-1004. Next base: position 5,466 of record JACPTJ010000548.1, on the reverse strand, counting down.
ACCCGATCGGGCCGGTGGTGGTGTCGCTTGCGCCCGATGAGCGGGACGGTGTGCCGGGTTGCCGGCTGACCGTGTCCGATAACGGCTCGGGTCTCACGTCTGAGGTGACGGCCAAGCTGTTCACGCCATTCTTCACTACACGGCCTGGCGGCACGGGACTTGGGCTCTCCATTGCCCAACACATCGCCGTACAGCACGGCGGCAGCATTTACGCCGAGAACAAGCCCGGTGGCGGAGCGCGCTTTACCATCTGGCTGCCGGCACAAAAGGCGAACGCATGAAAACAAGGATTCTGCTCGTCGACGACGATTCCTACACGCGGCAGCTCTTCAAGGGCCTGCTGCGCGAGGGCGCGATCGAACTGCAAACCGCGGTCAACACCGCCGAGGCACGGCGGGCATTTCACTCAACTGACTTCAATCTGGTTATTCTCGATCAGCGGCTGCCGGACGGCAACGGCCTGGATCTCTTCGCTGAGATGCGTTCCGAGCGCCCGCGACAGATGGCGATCCTCATCACCGGCTTCGCCGAAGTTCGCGATGCGGTGCGCGCAGTGCGCGAGGGGCTGTTCGATTACCTGACGAAGCCCTTCGAAAACCTGGAGGAGCTGGATGCGGTGATCGGCAAAGCGCTGGAGATGGACCAGGCTTACCGCGAGATCGTTGATTTGCGCGAGACCCTGGACGCGCGGCCGGGCCATCCGGTCGTCATCAGCCGTTCCGCTGCGATGGAAAAACTGCTTTTGCAAGTGCGGCAGGCAGCGCCTCTGGACACCACGGTACTCATCGAGGGCGAAAGCGGCACCGGCAAAGAAGTCATTGCCAAGCAAGTTCACGCGTTGAGCAAGCGCGCCAAGGGACCGCTGCTGGAACTCAACTGTGGTGCGCTGTCCGAGTCACTCCTGGAAGCCACGTTGTTCGGCTACGAGAAAGGCGCGTACACCAGCGCCGCCAAGGCGACGCCGGGTTATTTCGAGGAAGCGGACGGAGGCACGCTGTTGCTCGATGAAATCGCCGACATGAGCCCGAAGCTCCAGGCCAGTCTGCTGCGCGTGTTGCAGGAGCACACGTTCGCCCGCCTCGGAAGCACCGAGCAGCGGCCCAGCGATTTCCGCTTGATCTGCGCCACGAACAAATCCTTGGAAGCCGAGATGAAGGCCGGACGTTTCCGCTCCGATCTCTACTATCGTATCAATGTGGTGGTGATGCGCGTTCCGGCGCTGCGCGAGCGGCGTGAAGATATCGTGGCGCTGGCGCTGTTTTTTCTCGACCACTTCAACCGCAAATTCGGCAAGAATGCAGGCCCCTATACCACGGAAGCCATCACCGCCCTCGAAACGGCCGCGTGGCCAGGCAACGTGCGCGAGTTGCAACACGCCGTGGAGCGCGCTGTGGTTAGCAATGTGGCGGGACCGGTCCATGCCGCGGATTTCGGGACGCTGAGCGGTAGCGGTGGATTCCAGGCGGCGGCATTTGTAGACCAGCTTCTGCCTTTCCGCGAAGCGCGGGAACGCTTCGAGCGCGAGTATTTCGCAAATCTTCTTCATTCGACAGGCGGCAACGTCTCGGAGGCGGCCCGTCTATCGGGTATTGCCAGGCAGAATTTCTATGGCCATATTGAGAGACTCGGGATTGTCACGAAATCGTGACACGTGTCATGGAAGCGTAATGACACTTTCCCGGTAGCACCGCGCTTAACAGTCGCTAATCTTCTCTTTTCCCTCACGAATCCTGCAAACGTCCGGCTGGCACGGGGTTTGCGGATACTTGCGCACTGCTCGTAAATCTAAACCACTAGGAGAAATCATGAAAGCGTTCAAATCGACACCAACTGTATTGTCACGGGGGATGTTTATCGGTATCGCACTGTTAGTGTCCGCCTGGCAGGGGCCGCCTGCAGTCGCTCAGGACAACGTCGATAAGGCCATCGACGCAAAATTTTCAAAGTATGATGGAAAGCTTCCGCTTTGGGCTATCCAGCCCGGCACGGCGCCCCGGATGATTGACATGACAATCTATTTCAATAACATGTGGTTTGGCGCGCAAGCCGGCAACTGGGACTTGGCCCGTTTTGAGGTCTACAGGACTGAAGAGGCGATCAAAGGCATCTATGTGGTGAGGCCCAAGCGAATAGACACCGTGAAACCCTGGGCAGAGTCCGCTCTCCCGGCATTGATCAAGGCGATAGAGGCCAAGGACAAGAAGGGGTTCGAAAAGGCTTACGATAACGCCATCGCGGGATGCAACGGCTGTCATGCCGGCAGCGGCGGCGGGCCTTTGAAGAGCATGGCATCCTTCAAGATTATCAGACCGACCACGCCTTTGTTCAGCAACATCGATTTCAAGAAGCGCTAATTCCATCGTGCTTTCACATCGCCGCGCGTGCTCCTTCGGCACGCGCGGCGGTAACACTAACATCCGGGGTCGATGTCGGTTGCTGCTTTGGCAGACTGCCTGGGGAGGCGAAAAGCCTGAAGAGCCAATATCCATAAGGCTTTCCGCGTGCTCCGGTGGAGCAACACCCGGCTGACCGAAACGACGATCTACAAGGCCTCCGTGTGGCTGAAACGGGGCGCGGCTCTATCCGCCTCCCAAACTTCGTTTTATTTCTTCGTATTGTTCCTTGGTGATTTCGCCGCCTGCGTAGCGCCGGTCGAGGATTTCACGTGCTGTTTCGCGGGAAGCGTGATGATCCCGGTGACCCAAAAACCACCTGGGTCCCCGGAATAGAAACGCGAATAGAAAGACCAGGCAAATAATCAAGAAGGTGAACGGGAAAATCCACATCCACCCAAAAAAGTGCGGTCCCCAATAATAAGGATCCATATTGCCTCCCGTTAACACCCGCAGCCCGGGAAAAAATAATACGCGCAAGCCCGGGAAACGGCTTGATACAGATCAAAACGTAAGATGTTCTAAAGAACACGGACATGACACACGATTATCCTGTTCTCATATTCGCCCTCGTTGGGGAGCCCAACCAGGGCTCGAACCGCTCAGGCTATCCGATTGATATGAATATGACCTTTCACCGGTGGCCGACGACCTACAAGGCCCGGCCGCGCGTTCTTCGATGCAACCAATGAGCCAACCACAGAAATGCAACGGTAAACCCGATGAGCGCGGCAACATCGACCCACAACGGAAAGTAGCGGGTTTCACCAAACCCGACCCGCACCAGATCCGCGCTATACGACAGCGGAGACAACGGCGCCAGCCAACGTCCCCACGCGGGCATTTGGGCAAGCGGGATGAAAACTCCGCTGACGAAAATGATCGGCAGACGCACCAGGTTGGATAGCATCATCACCTGGGACGGGGTATCGCTCGCAGGCGCCGATAAAAGCACGCCCAAAGCGGAGAAAGCCATTGCGCCAAGCGCTACCCCGATCAGCAACTGGGGCGCGGAGACGATACGCGCATCGGTCGCGCTCAGTCCGATTGCGAGAGGCAGCACGGAAAGCAAAGCGCCGAACAGCATGCCGGCGAGAACGTCTCCGGTTAGTATGGCCGAAAGCGAAGCCGGCGAGGTCACGAGCCGTTCGTACGTCTTCGCCTGGCGCTCCCAGGGCGTTACCAGCGGACCCACCGCAGAGGCGGTAAAGAACAGCGCCATACTCATTATCCCCGGCACCATGGCCTCGACCGGACCGGCGTGTCCCGCCGCGAAAGCGAGATAAAAGAACAACGGAAAAATCACGCCGAACGTTATCACCGGAGGTTTGAGGTAATAAATCATCACATTCTTTTTGGCGACCACGAGCGCGGCCCGCCCCTGCCATAGAAACGTCTCGGTGTCCGGACGATTTTCAGGCATTGGTTTCCCCGGCCGGGACGGTTGCACCCTTGCTGGTGATGTGCACGAAGACTTCCTCCAGGCTCGGCTCCAGGGTGTAAAGATGTTCGATTCGAAAGCCCTGTGACGTCGCCCGGTTGGCGAGTTCCTGGGCGATAGGACCTGGTTCGGCACCGAAGATACGATAACCATGGGCGAGCCGGACGGTTTCGGTGCCCGCGCCGAAATCCAGCATTTCCTCCGGCGGCGCGCCGCCCCCGGCAAATCTCACCTCCACCGAGCGGCGCGACTGCACCGTCTGCCGCAATGCCTCGGGCGTGTCGATTGCCGCAATCCGTCCTTTATCGATGATCGCGACCCGATGGCAAAGTTCGTCGGCCTCGTCGATGTTGTGCGTGGTAAGAAAGACGGTCATGCCCCGGTCCCGGTTCATGCGGGTGATAACTTCGCGTATCAACCGCGAGCTCGCGACATCCAGACCGGAAGTAGGCTCGTCGAGAAAAAGTATGTCCGGATCGCTCACCAGCGCCATGCACAGCATGAGCCGCTGACGCAAACCCTTGGATAACTGGCGCCCTTTTTGTCTCGCGCGTTCGGCAAGTCCACACTGTTCGCGCAGGCTTCCGGTGTTCTGCGTCCGCCGCTCTTTGGGCAGGCCGTGCAGCTCGGCCATCAGCATGACGTTTTGCCGGACCGTGAGATCGGCGTAGACGTTGGCTTCTTCCGGCACGACGCCGAGATGCCGCCGCGCTGCGCTGGGATGGGAAAGCAGATCGTAGCCCGCGACAGTTATCGCGCCTGCAGTGGGCGGGATGTAGCCGGTGAACATCCTCACCGTGGTGCTTTTCCCCGCGCCGTTGGGTCCGAGAAAGCCAAATACCTCGCCACGGCGAACCGCAAGATCGATTCGGTCGACCGCCACGAGATCACCGTACTTCCGGGTCAGTCCACGCGCCTCGATGCTCAGAGCCGCGGTATTCAATTTCGGCTCAAAAGTAATACCGGGCATAAAACTCGAGCTTGCGGGAATTCTGCTTCTCCCCGAAATCGGTTGCGCTACCGCCCTGTAGCATTAAAACCTTCAAACGCACCTCAAGGTTGTTCACCCCGGTGTACGACAGTTCAGGTGTAACCTGGTAGCTTCGATCCTGCCAGTTCATCATCGCGGTGACCGCCGCCTGGAAATAAACGATGCCGAGCGCGTCTTTCTGTTGCGCGCGGAAGTACAGGTAGTCCTTGCCCGGGTTGGGGCGGCCGTAGCTGCCGCGACTCAAAGAGAGCGCCTTTTGCAGCAGCGCGCCGCTGCCGGTGGCGAAGGCGTTGTTGACGAGCTGATAGAACTGCCCGGCTTCCTGATCCGAATAGCCGGTACCGTTGCGATAATACTCGCCAATGTAAGTGGTATCGCCGGCCGTGAGATACCGCAATCCCAGCAGATAACTCGTGGCGTTTCCGATCTCGTTGGTGACGCGGCCTGCGCTGTCGGTAACCGGTCTCGTGAACTGTTGAATGCGGGCCCATTCACCGTGAATCTCGAAATTCGAGGCCAGATTCGTGGAAAAATCCATGCCGAAACGGGCGGGGCGGCTGCCCTTGCCCTGCCACGCAAAGTCGATATCGATATCGCGGTAAAGCAAGTAGAGCTTGGCCAAGGGATTCAAATGGCCGCTC
>JACPTJ010000041.1 GCA_016192835.1 Betaproteobacteria bacterium | reverse complement strand
TCTCTGGAGCAGCTCGGCGGCAATATGCCCACTGCTGCCTTTGCCTGCCGATGCGAAGTTGAACTGACCGGGACTGGCCCTGACGAGGTGCAGCAAATCCCTGAGGTCGTTTGCAGGCACTCGCGGATTGACCAGCAGCATATATCGGACGCGGACGAGCAGCACGATGGGCGCAAAGTCCTTTTCGAGGTCGTACGGGAGCTTGTGATGAAGCGCAGGATGCACGGTCAGGTTACCCTGCGAGCCCATGAAAATGGTATGTCCGTCGGCAACCGATTTCGAGGCAACTTCTAACCCAATTCTTCCTCCCGCTCCGGGCCGATTGTCCACTACGACTTGCTGCCCCAAGGCTTTCGACAAGTGCGCGGAAATCACTCGCGCAAGCGTGTCGGTAGGTCCGGCCGGAGTCGTAGGTACGATGAATCGTATCGGACGTGCAGGGTAGGGCTGAGCCTGTGCTTCAGCACGATCGAAGATCAGCATGGCAAAGAGCAAGCACCCAATGCCGGACCATAATCGAATGCTGGACATCGCCCACTCCTCCTCCGTCAAGTTACCGATATACCGTGCCCGCACGCCGCACGGCGCTGTTTATTTTCCGGCGAGCCACGCGCTGCCCGCGGCGTAAAGCTTCTTCAGCGATTCGCTGTTGGGAACGGGCAGGTCGGGGGTAATCGTCGCGCCTTCCAAACTCTGCAGGTAGGCGAGGTGGCGGTAGCTCGCGGGATCGAGCTTCAGGATAGCGGCGGGATCCACCGGGTCGAGACGATCCTTCTCATATATTGGCACTCGTTCCCTGATGCGCCACACGCCATCTTGCTCTTTGACGAACCGGTCATAGGTCCGGCCGTAATTCGTCACGTCCACTTCCACGCCGTCGAGCATCCCGCGCACGAGCAGCGTCATCCGCGTTTCGGCGAGCGCGCGCTCGCCGTTCAGTTCGACGGTGGTCACGCCGATCGAGTGGATCGCCTTGCGTCCGCCGCCTTTGCTCGCGAGCCCCCGGCAGTGGTGGATGAACTCGTCAGCGCTGGCGATGGTCCAAGTCGTCGTCATGCGTCCGTCGGCGGTATAGAGATCGCGCAGCTTGTCCCACTGCTTGTCGTCGCGGAAGAATCCCCAGTTCTGTATTGCCTGAATGATCGCGCTGCGGTCCATCAGCGCCTGCAGCGCGGGCGTTATCGTTGTCACGCGTAGAGTCCTTCGAATTTGTAGCGCAGGCGCCCCGCCTGCCCGGTTCCGGCGAACAGGGATTGCAGGCGAGGCGCCTGCGCTACGTTTTGCACGTCCTTCGAGCGGGAACGCCGGCGACAGGCTCATTCATGCCTGCTCGGGTCCGGCGTAGGTCCCCGCGGTTTCCGGGAACATGGACTTGACGATCTTGAAGCGGGTGATGTCGACTGTGCCATCCATGTGCAGGAACATCGTGGCGTCGCGGTAAAGCTTCTCGATGCCGAAATCGAGCATGGTGCCGTTGCCGCCGTGCAGTTCGACGGCATGCTGGCACACCTTGAGTATGTCCTCCGAGGCGACCAGCTTGGCGATGCTGCACAGGTGATCGGCGCCAGGCGCGCCCGCGTCGACCGCGCGCGAGGCCTCCCGCAGCAGGCCGCGCACGGCATAGAGCTTGGCTGCCATGTCGGCGAGCCGCACCGCGACCGCCTGGTGCTTGGTCTGGATCTGGGTCTTCGCATCGACCGGCGTGCCGCCAAACTCCTCCGGCACACCCAGGGTCCGGATGCCGATCTGATCCGCGACTTCCAGGATCTTGCGCGGCAGACGATCCTCGGGCGTCATGACCCACTCGCGCTGCCAGTTCTGGCGAATGAAGGGGGTGACGTGGTCGTCGACGAAAGCGCGGCAGGCTTCCCGCATCATGCGCTGCTCTTCCGTCAGTCCGTGATCGCTAAGAAGCATGATGTGCATCTCCTCTCAATAGCCTGAGCGAACGGGGAGCATCATGGGGAACGATGTTCACGCTGCCGCGATGCGCGATTCTATCTCCCTGCGCCATTCTTCCACCGGCCTGAACCCCGGCAGCGAACGCGCGAGCGCTTCGACTTCCTGCCACAGCACCGCGTCCGGTTTTGCGAGATCGATTGGCACTCGCAGCGGCTGGGTCACGTACCACGGCGTGTCGATATAAAACTCGATGCGATTGCCCTCGGGGTCCCGCAGGTAAACAGAAATCGCGTTGCCATGGGTGACCGGCTGAATGTCGCTACCGCCATAGGCGGCGGCGTGGGCGTGGAAATACCTGAGCGCCGCGAGGTCCGGAACCCGCAGCGAGATCTGATTCAGCACCGAATAGTCGAGGTTCTCCGTGCGGCCGGAGACGAGCACGATCTGGTGATGCTCGCGCGCATCGCGCGAGAGAAACACGAGCCGGGCGGCACCGAGATCGCCGCGGTCGGTAACGATGAAGCCGAGCAACCCGGTGTAGAAGCGCTCCATGCGCTCGAGATCGCGCACGTTCAGCCCAACGTGGGCGAAAGCGATTTGAGGTACTTCGCTCATGAGCGTCAGCCGCCTAGCCCGGCTGTTGCCGCCGTTCCTGCACCGGGGGCGCGACTTTCATCACTTCTTCCACGGTGGTGGTGCCCGCGGCGACTTTCATCGCGCCGCTGATCCGCAGCGGCTTCATGCCTTGGCGGTAGGACATCTCGCGCAGCTTCTCCATGTCGGTGGTGTCGGTGATCAGGTTGCGCAACTCGTTGTCGAGCACCATCATCTCGTAGATGCCGATGCGTCCCGTGTAGCCGGTCATGCGGCACTCGAGGCAGCCTTTGGCGACATAGGTCGCCTCCGGCTTGGTGGCTTTCCACGGCGCCACCAGCGTTTCCCACGCCGCGTCTTCGAGCGGGCGCTTTTCCCTGCAATGCGGGCACAGCGTGCGCACCAGGCGCTGCGCGAGCACGCCGAGCACCGTCGAATTGAGCAGGTACGAGGCCATGCCGATGTCGAGCAGGCGCGTCACCGCCGATGGCGCGTCGTTGGTGTGCAGAGTCGACAGCACGAGGTGGCCGGTCAACGCTGCCTGGATCGCCATTTCGGCGGTTTCGAGGTCGCGGATTTCGCCGACCATGATGATGTCCGGGTCCTGCCGCATTAACGTGCGGATGCCGCTGGCGAAGGTGACGCCGATCGCGGGTTGCACCTGCATCTGGTTGAACGTCGGCTCGATCATTTCGATCGGGTCCTCGACGGAGCAGACGTTGACTTCGGGCGTGGCGAGGTGTTTCAGCGTCGAGTAGAGCGTGGTGGTCTTGCCGGAGCCGGTGGGACCGGTGACCAGGATGATGCCGTGCGGCCTCGCGATCATGGCCGTCCAGCGCTTCTGGTCGTCGTCGGAAAAGCCCAGCTCGGCGAAGTCCTTGACCAGCACTTCCGGGTCGAAAATCCGCATCACGAGTTTTTCGCCGAACGCGGTCGGCATCGTGGAGAGCCGCAGTTCCACCTCGCCGCCGTCGGGCGTCACGGTCTTGATGCGGCCGTCCTGCGGGCGCCGCTTTTCGACCACGTCCATGCGGCCGAGGATCTTGATGCGGCTGGTCATTGCCGCCATCACCGGAGTCGGGATCTGGTAGACCTGGTGCAGCACGCCGTCGATGCGGAAGCGCACGTTGCCGGAATCGCGGCGCGGCTCGAGGTGGATGTCGCTCGCGCGCTGTTCGAACGCGTAATTGAACAGCCAGTCGCAGATGTGGATGATGTGCTGATCGTTGGCGTCGAGCTTGCCGCTCCTGCCCAATTGCACCAGCTGTTCGAAATTGGCGATGTCGCTCAAGGCGCCCTTGTCCTTCTCGGTTGCGCCCTTGACCGACCTGGCGAGATTGAAGAACTCGACGATGTAGCTCTGGATATCGAGCGGGTTGACGATCACGCGCTTGATGCCGACGCGCAGGATCTGGCCGAGCTGTTCCTCCCATTCGCGCACGAACGGCTCGCAGGTCGCAATCGTCGCCTCGCGCGTGGTGACGCTGACCGGCAGGATGCGGTAGCGCTGCGCATACGCGGTCGACATCAGCTTGGTCACCGCCGCAAAGTCGATCTTGAAGGGATCGATGTGCATGTAGGGCAGGTTGACTTTTTCCGCGAGCCACTGCGTGAGCGCTTCGAGATGCAGCGCTTTTCGCGGCTGGCGCGGGTCCTTGAACTTCTGGTCGGCGATCACCACCAGCGGATGCGCCTTGCCGCGATTGACACGGCGATCGTTGAGCAACTTGTCGGCATCCGCCTGGCTGACAAGCTTGTCGGCGACGAGGTCGGCCAGCACGCCATCCAGCGTGAGCCAGCGCTCGGTCGTCTGCGGCGACGAAGCCGGCGGCGAAACCGTCGTGGATGCGCGTTCAGCCATGACCGCGAATATAACCGCATTCCATGGACAACTCCATCCGCGGCGGGCCGGATCCCGCAATCATGGCGCGGGAGCAGTTTGGTTGGCTGCAATGCGTTTAACGCATAGAATAGCCGCACAAAAAAAGCCTGATCGGGCACAGGCTTCGCGCCAGGATCGGGCTGCAATCCGCGCGTTTGAAGTTTTGTCATGCAAAAACAAGAAGTTGTTGCTCTGGAACTGCGCTTGTTTTCGTTCAAGGGTTTTGCCTACAGGGGGAAATATGGAGAATCTGAAAGCCGGCAGCGACGTTTTATTCATATTGTTGGGCGCGATCATGGTGCTCGCGATGCACTCCGGGTTCGCGTTCCTCGAACTCGGCACAGTGCGCAAGAAAAGCCAGGTCAACGCGCTGGTGAAGATCCTGTGCGATTTCGCGGTGTCGACCATCGCGTACTTCTTCATCGGTTACACGCTCGCTTACGGTGTGAATTTCATGGCCGGTGCCGCGCAGCTCGCCGAAAAAAGCGGCTACGAGCTGGTGAAGTTTTTCTTCCTGCTCACGTTCGCCGCGGCCGTGCCGGCAATCGTCTCCGGCGGCATTGCCGAGCGCGCCAAATTCAACCCGCAGCTCGCGGCGAGTTTTCTGCTGGTCGGCTTCGTCTACCCGTTCTTCGAAGGCATCGCGTGGAACGACAACTACGGCGTGCAGGCGTGGCTCGAGGCGAACGCCGGCGCAAAGTTCCATGATTTCGCCGGCTCGATCGTGGTGCACGCGGTCGGCGGCTGGATCGGCCTGATGGCGGTGCTGATGCTCGGCGCACGGCGTGGCCGGTACACCAAGGAGGGCGGGATCGCG
>JACPTJ010000547.1 GCA_016192835.1 Betaproteobacteria bacterium | reverse complement strand
GCCGTATCCAGCGCAAGCGGCACTGACGCCGCCGATGTATTGGCATGACGATCGACCGTAACGATCAATTTGGCCGGATCGATGCCCAGTCTTTTCGCCGTTGCATCGAGAATGCGCACATTGGCCTGGTGCGGGATCAGCCAATCGATGTCCCCCGGCTGCATGCCACATAATTCGAGCGTCTCTCGCCCCACTTCGTCCAGCACGCGCACCGCGAGCTTGAATACGGCCTGGCCGTCCATTCTGAGGAACGGATCGCCGGTGACCTTGCCGCCGTGAACCTGGCCCGGCGTCGACAGGATGCTCGCCTGGGAACCGTCGGCATGCAACACGCTTGCATGCAGGCCCGGCCTGCTGTCCGCCCCCAGTACCACGGCCCCGGCGCCGTCGCCAAACAGCACGCACGTCGCGCGATCGCTCCAGTCGAGAATGCGCGAAAACACTTCAGCACCCACTACCAGCGCGTAACGGTGGCGCCCGCTGCGGATGAACTTGTCGGCGATGTCCAGCGCGTAAACAAATCCCGAACATACCGCCTGAACGTCGAAAGCCGGACAGCGCTTGACCCCGAGCTTCGCCTGCAGCAGGCACGCGGCACTCGGGAAAATAAAATCTGGGGTCGACGTGGCGACGATGATCAGGTCGAGCGCCGGCGCCTCGATGCCTGCCGCGGAGAGCGCGCGTTGCGCGGCCTGCAGCGCGAGGTCGCTCGAGGTCTGGCCGGGTTCGGCGATGTGGCGCTGGCGGATGCCGGTGCGTGTAAAAATCCACTCGTCGGAGGTGTCGACCGTCTGTGCCAGGTCGCGATTGGTCAGGATCTTCGCCGGCAGATAACTGCCGGTGCCGATGATGCGCGAATAAATCACGCCGCGCCCTCTTGCAGTACCGACATCTGTTCCGTGATGTGATTCAGTACGCCGCCGCGCGCCTCCTCGACCGCGCGGGCGATTGCGACGCGGAACGACAGCCGGTCCGCGGCGCCGTGGCTTTTCACCACGATGCCGCGCAACCCGAGCAGGCTCGCACCGTTGTAGAGGCGCGGATCGATACGGCGCTTGAACGCGTTGAGCACGGGCAACGCCACCGCCCCCGCGAGCCGGGTCAGCACGTTGCGGTTGAATTCGTCGCGCAGGTAGGTGCTGAGCATTTTCGCGAGGCCCTCGGAGGTTTTGAGCGCGACGTTGCCGACGAAGCCGTCACAGACCACGACGTCCGTCGTGCCCTTGAAAATATCGTCGCCCTCGACATTGCCGTAGAAATTGAGACCGCTCGCACGCAGCAGTTCCGCCGCGCCCTTGACCACTTCGTTGCCTTTGATGTCTTCGGCCCCGATATTGAGCAGACCGTCGAGCACGTAGGTATGTCCCTGCAGCGCCGGCAGCACGGAACAGATCGCGGGGCGCTCGATATCGGGCAGCGTTTTCAGCACGAAACGCGAGATCGCCATCAGTGCGCCGGTATTGCCGGCGCTGACGCAGGCGTGCGCGGTGCCGTCTTTGACCAGATTGACGGCCACGCGCATTGAGGAATCCTTCTTGCTGCGCAATGCAATCGCCGGGGGCTCGTCCATGGACACCACTTCGCTCGCATGCTGGACCGCCAGGCGCGGCTCCCCGTCCGCCTTGAACTTGCGTAACTCGGCTGCGATGACCTCCTGCTGGCCGACCAGGATGATGTTGACGTTCCCGTTGCGCCGCAGATAATCGAGCGCAGCCGGAACCGTCACGTGCGGGCCATGATCGCCTCCCATGCAATCGATGGCGACCGTTACATCCATCAAAGCTCCTCTTTACCGCACACGCTGCGGCGTGCCGCGCGGCGGCAGGTGGCGATCGGAACGACCGGGCAAGATCCGGCCGGGTCCTATTCGCTTTTGGTTTTAACGACTTTTTTGCCGCGATAGTAGCCGCTCGGGCTGATGTGATGCCGCAGATGCACTTCCCCGCTGGTTGGCTCGGTCGCGAGTGGCGGATTGGTCAGAAAATCGTGCGAGCGATGCATGCCGCGTTTCGACGGCGACTTCTTGTTTTGCTGAACTGCCATGTTAAAACTCCTTTGCCTTCAAATTAATTCCGCTTCAATTTGGCCAGTGCCGCGAACGGCGATGCCGCGCTGTCCTGAGTCGACTTCACCGCCGCGCTGCATTGTCCTTCCGGGTGCCGTGGCGCGATCGGGATCGCCAGCAGCACCTCATCCTCGATCAGCACCCGGACCTCGGTATGAGGGTCCGCCGGAATGCCGTCGAGATCATCGATCTCTGCGGTTTCGCCGCCCGCCTTGTCCGTCAGCACCAGCAGGCTCGATTCGACCGCCACCGGAAAAACAAGACCGCCCAGGCAACGCTGGCACCTGAGGTTGATTTCGCCTTCAACCGTGAGGTTGAGCCGGGGCCGGCGCTGCGCGTCGTCGCCACCGGCAAGCGAGAATCTCAGACTTCCGCCAGCATCGAACAGGCTGTCCGCAAGACGCGTCAGTTGCGCTACCTTAACCTCGCCTTGCATCCGCTGGCCGGTGTGCGCAAACTCCAGACTATCTATGACAGCCTGTGCAGACATAAGTCGCGCATGATAGTATTTTTGCGCTTTTCTGTCAAAACAAAGCAAAAGAAAATTCATTCGGCGCAGATACTTAGAGCGCCTAACAAAATGAAGTTTTCGTGCCCCTTCACCCTGCCCTCTCCCCCGTCATCGGGGGAGAGGGGAGTCTATTTTGTTCGCCGCTCTTAGCTGTTATCCCTGCGCCCGAGCTCTTATGCCTGATCCGTCCCGCCCGCGACTGGTCCTCGCTTCGACCTCCCGCTACCGGCAGGAATTGCTGGCCCGCTTGGGCATTGCGTTCGAAACCGCGGCGCCTGGCGTCGATGAAAGCCCGGTTGCCGGCGAAACGCCGCAGATGCTCGCGCTGCGATTAGCCTGCGCCAAGGCACAGGCGGCGCAAGCCGCGTTTCCCGATGCGCTGATCATCGGCTGCGATCAGGTCGCCGTGGTCGGTGCAACGCTGCTCGACAAGCCCGGCACGCATGCGCGTGCGGTCGAACAACTCGCGCTGATGAGCGGCAAGCCGGTGGCATTCTTTACCGCACTGTGCCTGCTCAACGCGCGCACCTTGCGGCGCCAATCGGCGATTGTGCCGGTTAACGTCCACATGCGCGAGCTCGGCATGGACCAGATCGAACGCTACCTGCGAGCCGAACGGCCGTATGATTGCGCCGGCAGCGCGCGCATCGAGGGGCTCGGCATCGCGCTGGTGGCGCGGCTCGAAGGCGACGACCCCACTGCGTTAATCGGCCTGCCGCTGATCCGGCTGTGCGACATGCTGAAAAGCGAGGGCGTCGAGCTGCCATGAGCGCCGGCGCAAAAGGCACGCTGCATCTGATCCCGGTCACGCTCGGGGGCGACGACGCGCGCGCCGGTCTGCCGCAGGCAACCCTCAACGCCGTCAACGCGCTCGATTACTTCATTG
>JACPTJ010000546.1 GCA_016192835.1 Betaproteobacteria bacterium | reverse complement strand
GTGATCTTCGGCTACCAGGAAATGAAGGTCTGCAATCTTCATGGCGCCTCGCATCAACCTTACTGGTTACGCAAGCGTTCCGAGGCAGGCGTAAACCCGGTCGAGCTCGCGATCCAGCGCTTCGCCCTGCGCTGCGACGGCGTCCCAGTCGCCGGCATGTCCCGCCTGCTCTATTTTTTCGCAGATATCCGCCAGCGCCCTGGCGCCCACCATCCTGCCCGCACCCTTGACCCGGTGTGAGCAGCGCGTCACGGCAGCCACGTCCCGTTTCGCCAAGGCCTGCCTGAGCGCGGCAACGTCCGCATCGTTCGCCTGACGGAAAATAGCGAGCATCTGCTGCTCGAACGACCGGTCTCCGCCCGAGATCTCCGCAAGTTCCGAGCGGTCTATCGGCGCGGCATCATCAGGCGAGTCGGGCATCGAACTGTCCTATCGCAAACTTTTCAGCGAAGGGATGGAGCGCAGCGCAATCCACCGGACCGAATGCGGTGGATTCCGGCGGGAACAGCTCCACCTCCATCCACGCTACGAATTCGTCATCTGGCGGTCAAATCATACGATGCCGCGGCGCGCGTTGCCAGCCGTAGCCGTGTTGAGCGGGTTTCAACGTTATCAGATCGGCGAGCCGTTGCCCGATGGCGGATTGAAATACTCCCGCCGCTGATGCAGCACACGCACCACTTGAATCCGCTCTCGGTGGACACGATAGACAATGCTGTAAGGGTATCTGCCGATTACTTTGTGGCGGGTGCCTTTGCGTATGCCCTCGGTTCCGATCAATGGATTAAGTCGAAGGCTTTCCGCGGCAGATTTGATGGTAGCGATAACGCGATCGGCGGTTACGAGGCCGAACTGTGCGTAGTAAGCTTCGATGGCGGCGATATCTTGTATCGCCCGCGGTGAAAGGCTAAGCGGCCTTGCTACGCTTGCCGGCACGGGCGGTCCGACGTTTTGCAATCTCCGCTTCGAGATCGGCCCAGCTCATCTCGCGCCCGGCGTCTAACTCAGCAAGGCCCGCGTTGACCTGCTCGACGAGCCACTCGGTGTAATCCAGCCCGTCCTTCAGCACGAAAGGCAGCAGCTCATCGGGCGTGCGGCGAGCACGGCGGGCAACACGCCGCAGCCTCTTGAGCTGGGAGGCAGGAATAAAAAGTGGAGCGTTCATATTACCCAAGGTTCGAGCGCGATTACGCGCTAACTACCGCACAATCTACGCCCGCGGCGGGAAGATGGCAACATCGGCCCCCTCGCCCCGCGGTTCAGGCGATGTCGGGCACCGGATGGCAGGTCAGCACATTATCGGCGGGGATCAGGCGAAGCAAGGTTTGGCGAAGTGGACGGATGTCCACGAGCTGAGGATTTTTGCGATTTCGGAGCATAGCGATCGGTTCAGTTTTGATTTTTTGGTCGGCTTCGATTCGACAACTTTTAAGCCCTCGGCTTAAAACCGAGGGTTGTTAAGTTCAGCCCCAACTTGGCATCCTTGACGAGCTTGCGCCACTTGGCAATGTCGGACCTGATCAGAGCGCCGAATTCCTCGGGACTGGAGCTGGCTGCGGTGGATCCGTCCGCGCCGAGGCGCTGCACGACATCAGGCGACTTCAGCGCATCGGCGATTCCGGCGTTCAGCTTCCTGACAATGGCGGGAGAAACCTTCGCGCCGGTCACCACGCCAATCCACTGATTTGCTTCGTAATCAGGGACCCCGGCCTCCGCAACGGTCGGCAGCTCCGGCACGGAGGGCGAGCGTTCCTTCGCCGTGATGGCCAGCGCTCGCAAGCGTCCGGAAGACAGATGTGGCCTGACGTTGATGAGGGCGCTCATCGCAACCTGAACCTCGCCCGCCAGCATGGCGGTGATCGCAGCTGCCGCGCCCTTGTACGGCACATGAACGAGCTTGATTCCGGTCATGTGACCGAACCTTTCCCACGCGAGGTGCTGCGAGCCGGCTGTGCCAGCCGACCCGTAGTTGACCTTGCCCGGGTTCGCCTTGGCGTAGGCCACCAGTTCCTTGATCGATTTCCCCGGCAGCGAGGAGCTCTGAAAGACCACGTAGTACGAGGTGCTCACCTGAGAGACCGCGGCGAGATCCTTTGTCAGATCGTAGGGCAGCTTGGGAGTGACGGCCGAATTGATGGTGGTCGCCCCCGTGATCATGCAAATCGTGTAGCCGTCGGGGGCCGATTTCGCGGTGAGGTCAAGCGCGATCGCGCCGGTCGCGCCGGGGCGGTTATCCACGATCACCGGGCGACCCCAGGCTTCAGTAAGCCTCTGGGCGAGAGCGCGCGCGGTGGTGTCCACGCCGCCGCCCGCCGCCAGCCCCACGATGAGACGCACCGGCTTCGTGGGATATTGGTCCTGCGACTGTGCGAAGCCCTGCGCTGCTGCGGCGGCGACACCCGCGGCGATAACGGTCGCTACGATGGCTCTCTGCAAAGCATGCATGGCGCCTCCTTTACCTCTCTGGAATTGTAGGGTATCGAGCGCATTCCGAACGATCAGCCAGAATCATGTTGACACTCCGGGCCTCCGTCCGCAATCATCCAGCTTTCCCTGTCTGCTGAATTTCGGTTCACGCGATGGAACTGCGGGACATCGAATATTTCGCTGTGGTCGCCGAGCACCGCAATCTGGGCCGCGCGGCCGCGGCGCTTGAGTTGAGCCCGACCGCTCTCAGCAAGAGCCTGCGCCGGCTGGAGAAATCGTTGCAGGCGAAACTCGTGAACCGCACCGCCAAGGGCGTCGAGCTCACGATTGAAGGCGACGCCCTCCTGACTCGCGTACGCGGCCTTCGTCTGTTTCTCGCCGATGTGGCGCGCGAAGTGTCGGACCTTGCGCAAGGTCGCCTGGGCCGCTTGCACATCGGAGCGGGCCCCAGCGCGATTGTGGAACGTCTGCTGGCAGGCGCTCATGCCGCTCTGATGAAGACCTCCTCGAAAGTGACGATGGTGATCAGAGTCGACCAGACCGACGTTACGCTGCCCGCGCTGCGCGCCGGAGAGCTTGATCTCGTCATCAGCGGCTTGCCTGCGCAACCGGACGGGGATCTGGTTCACGAGCCGCTGGTTGATGACGATACGGTCGTCATCGCCTCGGCTGCGCATCCGCTGGCGAAGAAGAAGCGGCTCACAATCCAGGATCTCGCAGGAGAGCGTTGGGTCTTGTCGCCTGCTGATGCAGTGATCCGGCGGCGCTTTGACCAGTTGTTTGAGGCGCGCGGCATTGCCCCGCCCGTGCCCGCTGTGGAGGTCAGCTCGGCCGTGCTCAAGCTGCGCATGGCTGCAACGTCCGGTCTGCTGAGTTTCCAGTCGGCCTGGTGGCTTTATGACCCGCCGCCTGGCTTGGAATTGGTCAGGATTCCCGTGACAGAAATGACGTTGTGCCGCCGCATCGGGGTGAGCTATCGAAAAGGCGCCTATCTCTCCCCTGCGGCTCGTAAGTTTATCGAGTTACTCAAGATGGCGGCCAAGGAAATGACCGCAGGAAAACAGAGCATGTGATCCGGGTGTGGCCGCCGGTGAAGACATCCCTCGCCCCGCGGTTCAGGCGATGTCGGGCACCGGATGGCAGGTCAGCACATTATCGGCGGGAAGCACTGCTTAGTGGTTCGTCTCCTTGGACAAACCGCCCGTTTTCCTGAAAAGTTACCCTATTTATTTAGCGCGGTTCACTTAGCGGGATTGACCACCGGAGGGGCGTTTCCACGGCCGATCGCGTGTTTGCAAAACTCGGCATCGAACGTGTAAAACGGTGTAACCCCGGCGTTCGCCAGATGCAAGGCGTCGGCGAAATCGTCACCGGCCGCGTACCACGCGACAGCGCTGCGAAACGCGCTTTCGGCTTCTATGCGCACGCTCTTCAGGGCAAGCAGCTTATTGAAGTAATCGGCGATCTGCTTGCGGCCCTTGCCGTAGCGCGAGCGCAAAACCCACTCGGTTTCAAGGGCGACCGTTCGGGTTATCGAGACTGTATGTTTCTCGAACAGCGTCCTGGCGATCGCCGCCTGGCCGGGATCATCGTTGACCGCAAAGCGAACGACGACGTTCGTATCGACGACGATCATCGGAAGTCTTTTTTGCCGAGCTTCACTGGAGCGGCCAGCCGATCGATCGGCAGCGGCTTGCCTTTGTGCTGCAAGCAGGCGAATACGTCGCCAGCAGTGAGTGTCTTGCCTCGCTGCAGCGCTTCGATCCGCACGCCGCCGGCCACGTCAATCACCGCGAGCTCCGTGCCCGGCCTCCACCGGTGCCGATCGCGAATTTGCTTCGGGATGACGATTTGCCCTTTGCTCGAGATCCGGGTCCGGTCCATGTGCGCACTCCGTGGTAAAACCAAGGTAAGACAGCATACCGCAACAAAAGCGCGAGGAAAAGTCTGAACGCGGACCTGCCTGCATGAGCTGCCTATTCAAGCGAAGCGATAAGCGATAAGAAAATCAATCCGGCCCGCCTACAGCCGAAACGCCGCCCCGCAGGCAAGAAGTGATGGCGCGAGCCGCCGGACTGCGCACAATCGTTCTTATGTTCCATTGCCGTAGGCTCCACCGCAGAGATTACCAAAGTTTCGAGCGCGATTACGCGCTAACTACCGCACAATCTACGCCTGCGGCAGGAAGACGGCAACATCGGCCCCCTCGCCCCGTGGGTCAGGCGATGTCGGGCACCGGATGGTAGGTCAGCACATTATCGACACGAAGCACTGCTTCGATACCCGCGGGCGGCGCGCGTTCGTTTTGTAGCGCACGAGATGTTCAAAGCGGTCGGGAAAATGGCGGCACAGCAATTAGTGCACGTATTGGAGAGCTTGGTGTCGGTGCCGGACACATTATGTCTGACAAGCATAATGTTTGACGAGCATCAAGTTCGCGGGTACCCTCTCAGCCGTGAACATGGAATTCGTCAACCGGGACCCGGAACTGCGCGAACTGGACGCGGCGGCGAAGCGCGGCGGACTGTTGGTGGTGTTTGGCCGTCGGCGCGTTGGTAAAACGCGGCTGTTGCGGCAGTGGCTTCAGACCTGCGATGGCCTTTACAGCCAGGCCATCGAGGCGCAGCGGGACTTGCAGATTCAGCAGGTCTTCGCCGACCTTCAGCCGCAACTCGAAACAAAGCTTGTCCCCAAGACCTGGCCGGAGTTGCTCGAGATCCTCACGCTGCAAAAGCGGCGCTGGGTGCTGTGCCTGGACGAATTTCCCTACCTGACGGCGGTGGATGCGTCGCTGCCGAGCCGGTTGCAGAAGTGGCTGGACCATTCGCTGCCGCGCGGCTGCCTGCTGATTGTGGCGGGTTCGAGCACGCGCATGATGAACGATCTCTTCCTCCACCGGGCGGCGCCGCTTTACGGCCGCGCGCGAAAGCTCCTTCATGTCCAGCCGATGGACTACCCCGCGTTTTGCGAAGCCTGCGACCTTCGGCCCGACGCCTCGGATTCGTTCGAGAAGTTCGCCTGTGTCGGCGGCATCCCGAAGTATTGGGAATTCATCGAAACCGGGCAGGATGCCGTGGCGCTCGCGGAGGCGCTCTACTTCGATTACGCGCCCTACATGGAACAGGAGCCGCAACGCCTCCTGCGCGACGAAGGCGTCAGCGGCCTGAACGCCGTCGCCGTGCTGGAAGCCGTCGGACGCGGCGCCGAGCGACCCTCGGAAATCGCCGGCCGGCTCGGCACGGCACAGACGAACCTGTCGCGCCTGCTCCAGCAGTTGCTCGACGCTTCCGTCCTGACGCGCGAGTTGCCGTTCGGTGAAAGCGTGCGTTCGACCAAGAAAACCCGCTATCGCATCCAGGACCCGACGATGCGTTTCTGGTTTCGAGTCTATTCGCCGCACCAGAGCCGGTGGCGCACCTACGCGGCCATGGAAAAACACAAGCTCATTCATGACCACGCCGCGACGGTGTTTGAAGACGTGTGCCGGGCGCGCTTCCCGGGCGCACAGCGGTATTGGGAAAGCGACATCGAGTTGGATCTGGTCGCGCCCGACCCCGACGATCGCCGCCGATTGCTCGTGGCCGAAGTGAAATGGCGGCGCCTGACGGTTGCGGAGCGCAAGAACGTGCTCCGCCAACTTGAAAGCAAGTGGTCGCGCTGTTCATTGCAAGCACGCCACCCAAACTTCCGCCTCGACGTGCTCGACGCCCATGTCTTGGGCGGCTAGAATGAGAATGGAATAATGAGAATGGGGTCAGGCTCGAATTTCCGGTGATGCTGATCGACGGAACCGTCACGTTCAAGTCCGCGCACGACTTCAGGCGCATGCGCGACCCCAAAGTGCGCAATCTGCGGTCGAAGGTCCAAGCGGTCGGCGACCCGGCGCTGACCGACGTCGAGCGCCGCTGGTGCTGCGTGATGGAAATCCGTTTGAAGGACGGCCGCGTGCTCCACGGCCAGACCATAGCGGCGAAAGGCAGCTACGAAAATCCGCTCACCCGTGCCGAAGAGGAGGAAAAAGCGCTGGGCCTTCTCACACCGGTACTCGGCAAGACGCGCTCGCAGGCGCTGCTCAAAGCGCTGTGGAACTTCGAGCAGTTGGAAGACGTGCGCGCGCTGCGAAAGCTGTACTCGACGTAGTCGTCGCGCCTACACGCGTACTTACCTCGGGTTCTCAGGCAGCCGCAGTGGGAAAGCGGCAGTCGCCATCATGAAGTGGCGGGCTCCATGCCTTTCGCCTTGATCACCGCTACGGCTGCTGGCGACCTAAGAAACTTGATCAGGGCCTTGGCGGCTTCCGGTTGCTCGGCGGCGGTAGCGACGCCCGCGGTGAACAGGTTGTAACGCTGCAGCTCAGGCGGGAACGGCCCGACAAGCTCCACACCGCGGACGGACAGAAGGCTGGTGGTAAGTCCAAATCCAAGCTCCGCCTCGCCGCCGGCGACTACCTGGGCGGTACGCCCCGTGACCTTCTGCGGCTTGGTCTTGGCTTTCATCTGCTCAGCGATGCCGAGGCGCTCGAACACCCTGGCAAGATGGATGCCGGTGACGCCTTCCGGCTCATAGGTGACCGACTTCGCGTTGAGCAGCGCGCGCTTGAATGCGTCGACCGAACTGATGTCCGGCTTGGGAGCACCCGCGCGTACGCCCACGCCCATGCCGACGCGCGCGATTTCAGTGCGCGTGCCGGCAGCGATCTTGCCCTGTTTGGTGTACTCGTCCACTCCATCCCGCCCCGAGACGAAGAGGTCGAACGCCTCACCGGCCGCCATCCGCCGTTTTATCGTGCCGGAAATCCCGTACCAGACCACGAGCTTATGGCCCGTCGCGCGCTCGAACTGGGGGGCAAGTTCCTCCCATACCGCGCGCATTCCGGTGCCCGCTATAACCTTGACTTCAGCGGCCTCTGCCGCGAGGCCTTGCGCGAGCAGGATCATGGCCCCGATTGTTGCCGCTGCGGCAAGTGAACGTATCTTCATAGCATTCTCCTGGTTACTCCGCTCGCAAACCGGCGGCTTCGATGACCTTCTTGAACCTGGCGGTCTCGCTCCGGATGAAGGCGCCGAATTCTTCAGACCTCCCCCCTCCAGGTTCCGCGCCCTTCTCCAGCAGTGCGGATTTCATTCCGGATGATTGCAGCAGATCGACCACTTCGCGGTTGATCCGCTCGACCAGCGCCGGCGGGGTATGCGCAGGCGCCAGCAGCCCGAACCAATATGTGGTTACCACGTCCCCCGCCCCTGCCTCCGCCATCGTCGGTACCTCAAGGGCTCCCGCGAATCGTTTGCTGCTGGTCACCGCGTACGCCTTGAGCTTGCCGGCTTTCACATGCGGCAGCGACACGAACGGCACGCTGAATCCCGCTTTCGTTTCGCCCCTGATGATTGCCGCCGTCGCCGCGCCGCCGCCCTTGTAATTGACTTGAACGAGGTTGACACCGGTCAGTTGCTTGAAGAGCTCCCCCGTCATGTGATTGTTCGTCCACGGTCCGGCGTTGGCAAAATCCACGCCCCTTGGCTGCCGTTTCGCGTAGGTGATGAACTCACCCAGATTGGCTGCCGGAACCGAGGGATGCGCAACCAGCATGACCGGTGACGATGCGAGGAGGGCGATTGGCGCGAAATCTCTCTCCGGATCGTAGGGAAGCGAGCGGTAGAGGTTCGGGTGGATCGAGAGCGAGCCGCTGTCGGCGACCAGCAGCGTGTAACCATCGGGGGGCGCTTGACTGACAAACGCCGTGGACATACCACGGTTATCCACGACGACTGGACGAGCCCATTGTTCGCCGAGCCGTTGCGCGAGATGGCGGCTCACAATATCCATCATCGTAGCGGGCCGGCCGGTGACGATACGAACGGGCCTGGCCGGATAGTCCTGCGCCGCCGACGGCACGGTTACCCCGGCGACAAAGACCGCGAGCAAACTCATGATCCCGATCCCTGGCAAAGCACGCATGGCGCCCTCCCGTTGGTCTCTTCACCCCGGCCGGCGAAGATTCAGAGCCATATTGACGCCGCCGTGGAATTAGTGCAATTGTGTGAACTTTGCGACACGATTAATCTGGTTAATGTCTATGGACCTGCGGGACATTGAATACTTCGCGGTAATCGCAGAGCACGGGCACCTGGGACGCGCCGCCGAGGCCCTGGGATTGGGCCAGCCCGCGCTCAGCATCAGCCTGCGCCGGCTGGAGAGTTCGGCGGGGGCAAAGCTGGTGAAGCGCACCCCGAAAGGCGTCGAGCTGACGGACATAGGCAGCACCCTTCTGTCACACGTGCGCCGGTTGAAACTCGCGCGGGAGGACCTTGCCCGCGAGGTTTCGGACCTCGCCCACGGGCAGGCGGGACACTTGCGCATCGGCGCGAGTCCGGCTACCGCCAGTGGCCGTCTGGCGGAAGCATGCAGCACGCTGCTGAAGGACGCGCCCAAGATAACGCTGGATGTCTCTATTGCGGCAAGCACTGATGCGCTGCTGCAGACTTTGCGCAAAGGTGAGCTGGACATCATCGTGCCCCACATGTTGAACGCACCACCAGAAGGAGTCGTGCGGGAGGTGTTGTGGGAGGACGAATTCATCGTGTACGCGTCCGTTCGCCATCGCCTGGCCAGGCGCAAATCGGTTGCGCTGGCTGATCTCGTCCAGGAACGCTGGGCCGCAACGGCGGCCAGCGCAATCCTGGGGCGACAGTCACTGCAACGGACATTCGAGGAACGCGGCCTGCCCGCGCCGCGGATCGCCCTGACGTCCGACTCGGTAGTGATGAACCACCGGCTGGTGGCCTCTTCGGACCTGCTCGGTATCGCCTCAAGGCGGCCCGTGGAGCAAGACGCGGGCAATCTCGGCCTGAAGATCATCCCCGTCACGGACGTGAAATGGATACGTCCCGTCGCCGTGGTGTACCGAAAAGACGGCTACCTTTCCCCCGTGGCCAGGCGGTTCATCGCGATCCTGAAGGCGATGGCGAAGGAAATTGCGGCGAAGAAGGGGTGACCGGGTGACCTCGCCCGCGATGTCGCCGATCTCGTACAAGGGCAGGCGGAGCAAGTTCGCCCAACTGCGGCACATCTTGCCCACCGCTATTGCGGCTTGATTCCGGCAGCCTCGATTATCGGCCACCACTTCTTGATTTCGGCCTGCTGAATAGCGGCGAGCGATTCGGGAGTTTGCTTCTC
>JACPTJ010000545.1 GCA_016192835.1 Betaproteobacteria bacterium | reverse complement strand
TCGCCATCTCCGGCATCCTGTCGTCGTCTGCGGCGAACGCCGGCACGCGCCCGAGGCGCCGCGCGAGGTCGTACGAGAAATATCCGATCGCGCCGCCGGTAAACGGCAGATCGCAGGTGCTGCCGGGGTCGCAATCCAGGTGCTGGCGCAGCAGCGTGAGCGGATCTTCGCGCGAGAGCTCGACCCCGTCATTGCGGATTTCGGTCAACTTGCCGCGAGTCACGAGCGTGGTATGCGGCTCGGCGGCAATGACGTCGTAGCGCGACTGCGTCAGGTGATGCAGCCCGCTGTCGAGAAATACCGCCCACGGCAAATCGGCGACGGCCTCGAACAGCGTTGCGCTGTCGGTGCGGTAGGGCAATTCGGTGCGCAGAAAATCCGGCATGGGACGAGCATTTTGCGCCAGGCAATGCCCTGCTGTCATCCCTGCGTTGCGCGCACCTGACCGGTAGTATGTAGCGCAGGCGCCCCGCCTGCATTCCATCGCTGATTTCAGATAAAGGATTGCAGGCGAGGCGCCTGCGCTACAGTTAGGGCTTAGAATAAAATGGAATAAAATGGGGACAGACCACTAAGCCACTAAGCCAGCGCTGACCCGCTGGCTTAGTGGTCTGTCCCCTAAAAATGAGTTCCGTCTATCGCGGCAGGTTTGCGCCGTCTCCCACCGGCCCGCTGCACTTCGGCTCGCTCATCGCGGCGGTCGCGAGTTATCTCGACGCGAAAAGCCGCGGCGGCGAATGGCTGGTGCGCATCGAGGACCTCGATCCGCCGCGCGTTGCACGCGGCGCGGCCGACGATATTCTGCGCACGCTCGAGGCGTGCGGCATGCAGTGGGACGGCGCGATCGTCTATCAAAGCACGCGCTTCGACGCTTACCACTCGGCGCTGCACCGGCTGCGGCAACGCGGCGTGATCTATCCGTGCGCGTGCAGCCGCCGGGAAATCGCCGACTCGGCGCTCGCCGGCATCGAGGGGCCCGTATATCCGGGCACCCGGTGCGCCAGAACCTCGAAACCGAGATCGGCGATTTCGTGCTGTATCGCGCCGATCAGGTGTTTGCCTACCAGCTGGCGGTAGTGATCGACGACGCCGGGCAAGGCATTACCGATATCGTGCGCGGCGCCGATCTGCTGTATTCGACGCCGCGCCAGATCTACCTGCAGCAGTTGCTGGGTTTCCCGGCGCCGCGCTATGCCCACGTCGCGGTCGCAGTCAACGCGCAGGGCGAGAAACTCAGCAAGCAGACGCACGCGCCTGCGATCGATGCCGCTGCCCCGCTGCCGGCGCTGATCGCCGCGCTGCGTTTCCTCGGCCAGCAGCCGCCGCACGAACTTTCCGGCCGTTCCGGGATGCGCAGTGACGCCGCGCTCTCGCCGCTGTGGCAATGGGCCATCGCGAACTGGCACATCGGGCGTGTGCCACGGAGAAGAGCGGTAACTGGTGACTGGTGATTAGTGATTGGCAAAACCGGTTTTCACCAGTCACCAGTCACCAATCACGTGTCACGAGCGAGGTCACGGCCAACGAGCCGCGCGGGCGCTGGCCGCGCTCGGCCTGCGCGATGCGTGCGCGGATTTCCGGTAGTGCCGCGCGTGCCGCCGTCTCGCCGGCGGCGATGCTCTCGAGTCTGGCCGAGAAATCGAGCGTGCGCGTGCGCGGGGTCGTGGGCCGGATCGCGACATCGGCCGCGTCGACGTCGCGCGAACCCCGCCACGACACGTCCACCGCGATCACCACCTGTGCGCCCATGCGGCGCGCGACCGGCACCGGCACGCGGCTCGTGAGTCCGCCGTCGACATATTCGGTGCCGGCTATGATGACCGGCCAGAACAAATTCGGGATGCTGCTCGAGGCGCGTACCGCAAGCCCGGTATTGCCGCTATTGAAAATCGTCATCCGGTTGGTCGCGCGTTCCGTGGCGATCACCGCGAACGGGCGTTCGAGCGCTTCGATCGGGCGGTTGCGGAGCGCCTTGTTGACGTAATCCTGCAGTGCTTCTCCTTCCACCCGGCCCGGCCCGAACAGCGTGAAGTCGATGACGTCGCGGTCTTCAAGCCTGAGCGCCAGGTCCTCGAGCGCAGCTGCGTTGTAGCCGCCCGCATAGAGGGCCGCGACCACCGAACCCGAGCTGCTGCCGACCACCACGGTGGGCCGGATACCTTCGGCCTCGAGCACCTTGATCACGCCGACGTGCGCGAAACCACGCGCGCCGCCCGCGCCGAGCACGAGCGCTACGACCGGACGGTCGGAGCGTATGGGCATGATCTCAACCGCGCGCGGTGGCGCCAGCTCCGGATACTCGTGCGGCGCCAGCGCGCAAGCCGGGAGCAGCAACGCGAACAACGGGAGCAGGAAACGCAACATGGCGATAGAGTATCCGAAAATGGCGCTTCGCGGCAGGCCGGGAAAAAAAGCCGTGATTGGTGACTGGTGATTGGTGGATCGAACAACGAACCACGATCAACGAGCCACGAATCACGACGGAATTGCCGCGGCCCTGCGGCAATCCCGGTGTAGAATCGCGTTTTTTCAATACCGCAGGAATTTCGGCAATGACTACTACACCTCCCGTCAAAGTCGGCATTGTCGGACTCGGCCGCTGGGCCAAGGTGCTGACGCGCGCCGCTGCCAAATCCGACAAGATCAGGATCGTCGCCGGCTACAGCCGCTCCGCGGACAAACGTGCCGCGTTTGCCAAAGAAATGGGCGTGCCGGCGGCACCCGACATGCAAACGCTGCTCGCCGACCCCGCGATCAAGGGCGTCATCCTGACGGTTCCCAACGAGCAGCATCTGCTGATGGCCGAGCAGGTCGCGCAGGCCGGCAAGCATGTCTATACCGAGAAGCCGATCGCCCATACGCTCGAAGACGGCCTTAGAATCGCGGCGCTCGAAAAGCAATACGGCGTCACCGTCACGGTCGGCCACAGTGCCCGCCTGATGGCCGGCGTGCGTATCATGCGCGAGATGATCGACCGCGGCGAACTCGGCCGCGTGGCGTTCATGGAAGCCAATTTCTCGAACGAGCGCGCACTCGAACTCACGCGTGAGACGTGGCGCTGGTACAAGGACCGCGCGCCCGGCGGCCCGCTGTCGCAGCTTGCGATCCACCAGTTCGACGTGCTGCATTATCTCGGAGGTGAAATCAGCGCAGTCA
Source organism: Betaproteobacteria bacterium (assembly GCA_016192835.1). Taxonomy (GTDB): domain Bacteria; phylum Pseudomonadota; class Gammaproteobacteria; order Burkholderiales; family SG8-41; genus PALSA-1004. Next base: position 6,572 of record JACPTJ010000545.1, on the reverse strand, counting down.
CTTCGATGGCGTCCAAGCTCTCGCCGGTCGGCGCCGAAGTGGACGATCAATCGATGACGCTGATGAAATTCGCCGACGGCAAGATCGGCTATGTCGGCTCGTGCTGGACCTCGCCCGGCATCTTCGCGGTGCGCGTGTTCGGCTCCAAGGGCCTTATGCACTATGAAATCGACTTCGGCATGTGGGACACGCCGGACAAGCTGCACATCACCTCCACGCTCTATATCCAGCGCGGCAAGGACGGTTACGCCAAGCGCGAGGAAATCAAGCTGCCGCCGAGCGACATGTTCTGCGCGGAACTCGAGATGTTCGCCGAGAGCTGCGTCACCGGCGAAGTGCGCGAGCTCACCGCGTACAACGGCAATGTCGCCGTCGCGGTCGTCAACGCGGCGCTCGCCTCGCTCGGGCGCAACGGCCAGTACGTGAAAATCGCCGACGTCATCGCGGAAACCCAGAGCAGGATCTGATCAGGAAATCGCCATGTTGCCAACCCGCCATTTCATCGATCTCACGCAGCCCGAGATCGCGCAGCAACTCAAGAACAACCCGCTGGTCATCCTGCCCGCCGGCAGCGTCGAGCAGCACGGCCCGCACCTGCCGACCGGCACCGACATTTATGCGAGCCAGGCGATCGGCCACGCAGTCGCCGAACGCATGGACGGCCTGCTGCTGCCGGCGACGCCGTTCGGCGTGACGCCGATGCACATGCCGTTCGAGGGCACGATCACGCTGTCGACCGACACCTTTCAGCGCGTGGTGACCGAGACCTGCGTATCGGCCGCCAGGCATGGCGCAAAACGTCTGCTGATCATCAACTGGCACGAAGGCAACATTCCATCGCTTGCCATCGCATCCGAGGCGCTGCATCGCGAGCATGGCATGACGGTGCTCACGGTGCAGGCGTGCTACGTCGCGGCAGAACTCTACGGGCACGATTGCGGCGGGCTCACGCATGGCGGCGAAATCGAAGCGCTGACTGTCCTCGCCTGCCGTCCCGACCTCGTGCATCTTGACCGCATCGACTACTCGTCCGATCACTCGCACGGCCGCAAGTGGGACAAGCTGCGCCGCACGCGCGCTTATCAGCCGGTGCTCACCGACATCCGCACGATCGCGGCGACCGGCTGGTACGGCGCGCCGGAGCACGCGACAGTCGACAAGGGCCTGAAAATGCTGAATGACGTCGCGAGTGCCATCGCCCGGGAGGCGACGGATATTTTCCGCATGCTGGACGAAGCGCAGGGCGGAACCGCCGAGATCAAGCACCTGAAAATGGCAAGCTGATCCAACGTGTTTGTCGAAAACCTCGATCTCACCAAGCTCGACGCCAAAAGCAAAGCGACGGCCGGAAAACTGTAAACGAACCGCCGGGTCACGCGCCCCCGCCGTATTGCGCGGCGCGCATCCCGTCAGCCCGGCGGCCAGCGGAACGGTCGGCCGGCAAGAATGTGCAAGTGCAGGTGAAACACCGACTGTCCGCTGGACTCGCCGTTGTTAATCACCACCCGGAACGCGCTTTCGACTTTGAGCTGGCGCGCGATTTGGCCTGCCGCGAGCAGCAAATGGCCGAGCAGCGCCTGGTCTTCCGCCTGCGCTGAAGCCAGCATGTCAATCGGCTTTTTCGGCACCAGCAACACGTGCGCCGGCGCCTGCGGATTGATGTCCCTGAAGGCAAGACACAGATCGTCCTCGTAGACGATATCGGCTGGAATCTGCCTGTCGATGATTTTGGCGAATAGGGTGTCGGCCATTGATTTTCTCCTTGCTGGTTACTTCTTCTCCCGCGCGAGACTCGCCGCAGCCCACGTGGCGACTGCTTCGATCATCTCATCGCCGGCTGACCCCAGCGCGCGTACGCCGCCCTCTGCGTTCGCGCTCGCCGCGGTGCGCTCGATGCTAAAGCTTTTCTGCGCGAGCAAAGTGCGCGTTGCCACGTTGACGATGCTGGCGCGCGCCGTGACCACTGCGCGGCTTGCATCAGCGGCGTCGAAAGCCTGGCTGAAGTCCTCGAGTTCGACGCGCAGCGTGTAATCGGCGCGGGCGCCGTCGGCAGCGACTATGACTCCGCCATCGCTTGCCGCAGCGAGCCGGCCGCGCAGCCGCTGCGTGAGCAGCGCCGCGGGCGCCGCCGCCCAGCGGCTGTTGGCGTAGGCCTGCTGGCGCGCCGCGTCCTGGTAATTAAGGCGATAGACTATGGCTGGCGTGTCAAGCCAGGCCGGTGCGGTGACGGCATGAACCAGCAGGCTCGCGAGTATGCGCGGCTGACTGGCGACATAGCTGCGCGGTGCCCCCAGGTCATAGGTTGCCGGCGCATCCTTCTGCGACGGTCCGAGCGCGCACCCTGCGAGCAGCAGCGCGCCCAGCACAGGCCATGGTTTGCTCATCGCACAACTCGCTGCAATGCGAATCCCGGCTCGCCGGGTCCGGGCGCCAGCGGGTTCTTGCCGAATACGATGCTGTGCGGCTGCTCGTTGATTTCCGACAGCAACCGCTCGAGCCCGCGTGACGAGCGCTGCAGATCCTCGAGCAGCATGTTAAAGCGCGGCAAAGACTCATTCAGCATGGTCTCCGAGACCGCCACGCCTTGAATGCTCAGATGCTCTGCGCTTCTTGCGGCGCGCTCGAACGACTCTACGCGCTGGTTCAGGTTGGCGAGCAGCGCATCGGCGCGCCTGAACGCCGCGCCGGCATCGACGGCCAGCGCAGGCAGCGCCTTTACCGCCGGCTCGATTGCCTTCACCGTCGGCTCTAACGCCTTTACCGCCGGTTCGAGCGAGGTGGCCAGCGCTGCAACCTTGCCGCTGGCCTGATCGAGATTGCGCAGGGTGCTGGCCAGCTGCCTCTGGTTTTCCTCGCTGAGCAGCGAGTTCACACGCTTCGCGACCTGGCTGTAACTGTCGAGCAGCTCCTGGCCTGAGGCGCTGACGCTGTCGATAAATGAGGGCCGGACTTCAATGCGCGCCAGTTTGTCCCCTTCCGCCGCCAATGGCTCGGGCTTGCTGCCGTCGTCATCGAGAATCACATACGACAATCCGGTCACACCCTGCGAGCCGAGTTGCGCGTAAGTGCCGCGGCTCAATGGCGTGCCGGTCCTGACCGTGATCTCGACCAGGATCGAACGCGGCTCGAGCGGGTCGAAATCGATGCTAACGACCTTGCCGACCGTCACGCCGCGAAAGCGCACCGGGGCCTGCGGGTTGAGCCCCGACAGCGCATGGCGCGACACCAGCAAATAGTTGCCGGTGTCGACGGTCTCGCCGCTGAACCACACCGCCGTCGCGAACACGCCGCTCCCCAGCAGCAGCGTAAACAGCCCGGCCGCCAGCGCATATGCCCTGTTTTCCATGCTTGCTCCCTGTCAATTCCCGGCCCGGACCGGCTTAGGCCAAATACTGCGCACCCTTGCCCGCCGTCAGCGCGCGCCTGCCACGCTCTCCCATGAAAAAATTGCAGATAAAAGGATCCGCATTGGCGACGACTTCGTCAAGGGTGCCGACTATCAGTAGCCGCTGCTCGCACAATACCGCGACCCGGGTCGACAGCGCCACCAGGGTATCGAGGTCATGCGTCACCATCACCACCGTCAGATTGAGTTCACGATGCAGCTCCCGGATCAACGTGACGAAGCTCTCGCTGCGATCGGGATCGAGCCCGGCGGTCGGCTCGTCGAGAAACAGGAGCTCCGGCTCGAGCGCAAGCGCGCGTGCGAGCGCGATGCGCTTCACCATTCCGCCCGACAGTTCGGCCGGCATCTTGTCCGCGTGCTGCGGCTCGATGCCGACCATCCTCAGTTTCATCATGACCAGATCGTGTATCAGCCCCTGGTCGAGCGTGCGCAACTCGCGCAGCGGCAGCGCGACGTTGTCGAACACCGTCAGCGCGCTGAACAACGCGCCTTCCTGAAACAACACACCCCTGCGGTCGCGCAGCCTGCGCATAATGCCCGGATCGCTGCCGTGCAACGCCTCGCCGAATATGAGCACCTCGCCGCGCGCCGGTCTCTCGAGGCCGAGCATTTGCCGCAACAGCGTGGTTTTGCCGCTGCCGGAGCCGCCGACCAGGGACATGATTTCGCCACGGCACACGCCCAAATCGATGTCGCGATGCACGATGTGATCGCCGAACTGCGTCCACAACCCCTTCATCTCGATGACGTGCTCGGCCATCAGCTGATCCCCACGTCCTTGAACATTATCGCGAACACCGCATCGACGATGATTACCACCGTGATCGAGGTCACCACGGAATTGGTGGTGCCGATGCCGAGGCTCTCGGTGTTGGGCTCGATGCGCAGCCCGAAATGGCAGGCCACGAGCGCGATCAACAGGCCGAATACGACGCCTTTGCCCAGCCCCAGCCACAGGTTGGCGATCGGCACGGCGTCGGGCAGGCTCGACAGAAAATAGCTGTAGCCGATGCCGAGCTCCGCGTGCGCCGCCACCATGCCGCCCAGCAACGCAATGGCATCGGTCCACAGCACGATCAGCGGCATCGACACCGCGAGCGCCAGCATCTTCGGCAGAATCAGCCGCAGCGTATGCGGGATGCCCATTACCGCCATCGCGTCGAGTTCCTGTGTCACGCGCATCACGCCGAGCTGCGCGGTAATCGCCGAGCCGGAGCGGCCGGCAACCAGGATCGCCGCCAGTACCGGACCGAGCTCGCGGATCACGCTGATGCCGAGTATGTTGACGATAAAGGCGTCCGCGCCAAACAGCTTGAGCTGCTGCGACGACAAATAACTCAACACAACGCCGATCAGAAAGCCGACCAGCGCAGTGATGCCGAGCGCCTGAGTGCCGGTGCGGTAGATATTGCTGGAGATCTCCCGCCACGGAATGCGCGCCGGTTGCCGCACCAGGAACCCGGTGTCGAGCACCACCTGGCCGAGTATCGCGACCACGGCCGTAAGGTGGTTGAGCACCGACAACAGCTTGCGTCCGAGGAACACCAGCAGCCGTAGCGGGTCGCGCCGCGCGTGCACCGGCATTGGCTCTGCCGGCAAGTCCAGATCGCCGAAGAGCGACTCGTGCTCGGGTTTCAGCACCAGGTCGACCGCGCGGCGCCGGCCCCACGCGCGCCACAGCAGCATCGCGCCGGCGTGGTCGATGGCCTGTACTCCCCTCAGGTCCCACTGCGAGCTCGGCGCGGCCGCACATTCGGCGAGCCGCGGCGCGAGTTCGGTAAGCCGGAACCTGAGCGCCCGCAGCGTCCAAGCGCCGCTCAGTTCGAAGCGGCGGGTGCCGTCGGAGGCTATTACCTGGCGCAGGTCGGGTGCCGGGATAGTCTGGGTCGCGGGGGCTGGCATGAATAAGGGCTGGTTCGGCGCAAACTCGTGCTGAGATTACCAGCGTAGAGCCCTGATTGGGAAACGTTTTTATCCTATCCGTCCGCCCGCGACAAGTCAAAGCTCCAGATCCAATGCCCGGTCTTTGACGCGATGCAATAATTTTTCTCAAAAAGCCTTGACACACCATCTCCTATCAATATAATACGAATTGTGCAGTGCAGCATATTTAGCTTGATAACACGGCTGTCCTCGCAGGCTGATAATCGTCACAAGTTTTTATAAAGGAGATTCAAATGTATCAGGCCCCTGAACAACTGATGGCATGGAACAAAGCGTATCTCGAAACAGCGGTCCGTTTCGCCGGTATCACGCTGGATGGTGCCGAGCGCATGCTCGAAGTGCAACTGAAAGCAGCGAAGAGCGCGTTTGCCGAGGGCGTCCAGCAAGCCAAAGCGCTGGCCGACGTGAAGGACCCGCAGGAATTCGCGCAGCTCAAGAACACGCTGGTGCAACCGAACCTTGAAAAAGCGACCCGCTACGTCAAAAGCGTCTACGACGCGGCCGCCGCGACCCAGTCGGAAATCAACAAGCTGATCGAAGAGCAAGTGGCGGAATACAACAAGAATGTCGTGACCGGGCTCGACAAAATGGTTAAATCGGCCCCGGCCGGCTCGGAAATCGCGGTTGCCGCGGTCAAATCGGCGATCTCGGCAGTCAATTCGACCTACGATAACCTGTCGAAATCGGCGAAACAGTTTGCCGAAATGAGCCAGGCCAATATCGAGGTGGCGGCGAGCCAGGCTGCGCAAGCAAGCAAGAAAAAAGCCGCTTAATTCAGGCGGTTTCAGACCAGCGGAAGCCGAGCGCGGATACCCCGCTTTTCAGCTCGGTGATCGCCACTTCGATCCGGTCCGCCTCCCCGCGCACGCCGAGCTCGATATAACGGTCGGTCTCGCTCATGTGCGGCAGGCTGAACACCTTGATGCCGGGAAAACGCGCCAGGCACGCATTCATCAACTCGATCAGCTGGCTTTCGCCGGCGCCGCGCACCACGATCGCACTCTCCGCTTGCCGGACATGATTTCGTCGCCGATGATGATTGCACCGAATCGCATGGATTAGCGGTGGATGTACGACTCGAGTTGCTTGATCACGAACTGCTGCTCGGAGATGGTCTCCTTGACGAGGTCTCCGATCGACAGCACGCCGATCAGCTCGTCGCCATCCATCACCGGCAGGTGGCGGACGCGCTTGTCGGTCATCAGCCCCATGCATTCCTCGA
>JACPTJ010000544.1 GCA_016192835.1 Betaproteobacteria bacterium | reverse complement strand
AACAGTATGAAGGCGCCATTTCCCTGACGGAAGACCCTATGGCATTCCAGACTCGCATGCGTGAAGAATGGCGATGAGGTATTGCCTCGATACAAATACTGCAATCTATTTCCTCGCCGGACGTCTTTCCCAGCCTCTTCCCGAGGGCGAGTGGCTGATCTCCGTTATTACCGAACTCGAACTGCGATCCTATTCTTTTGCGACTCCCAGCGACGAACGCAAGGTCGCCGAGTTCATCGGGCAGATTTCCGTTGTCGACCTGACACCGGAAATCAAGACGCTGTCAATCACGATGCGCCGGGAAAAGCAATTGAAGTTACCGGATGCCATCGTGGCTGCCACGGCGAACGCAGCTCAAGCCATACTGATCACAAACGATAACCGCCTGGCTCAGGCATCGGGTATTCGCTGCATGGTTCCGTCCTTGAAGACATAGGGATTCATTCCGGAATTCGTGCCATGAAGAAACCGTTCAGCTCTAAACGCCGCTCCACGTTCGCTGCCGCGCTTGCCGCCGGCACAGCGGCGGCACTGCCATCCGCATCCGCGCGTGCGCAGCGCCGCAATCCGCTCGAGCGGCCGCCGCTCGGCAACTCTCCCGAGGAACGCCGCGTGCTTGCGGTGCTCGATGAGGTCTACCGCACGCAACGCTACCTCAGCGTGCCCGAGACAGACGGACGGCTGCTACGCATGCTCGTTGAATCGATTGGCGCGAAGCATGTCGTCGAGATCGGCACCTCGACCGGGTATTCGGGGTTGTGGCTGCTGATCGCGCTGATGAAAACAAGCGGGCGGCTCACGACTTACGAGATCGACCGCGGGCGCCACGACGCGGCGCGCGCGAACTTCGAACGCGCCGGCGTGCTCAAGCTGGCGACGTTGGTGCTCGGCGACGCGCACGCCGAAGTGGCGAAGCTCAAGGACGTTGTGGATCTCGCCTTCATCGATGCCGACAAGGAAGGTTACCTCGACTACCTGCGCAAGCTCTCGCCGCTGGTGCGCCCGGGCGGGCTGATCGTCGCACACAATATGGCATCGCCGCCGCCCGATCCGCGTTACGTCGATGCCGTGACTGCCAACGCCGCGTACGACACGATCTTCCTCAACATGCACGATGCCGGCGTCGGCGTGACGCTCAAGAAACGCTAATGCCGTTCCTCAACGCAACCCGCCGATCCCTCACCCATACCGCAATGAATCCGACGACCCATTTGATCGCCGCTACCGTCGCGTTTCTCGCAACGCACTATGTTTCGAGCACGCCGCTGCGCGCGAAACTAGTCAATGCGCTCGGCAACGCCTACCTCGGCCTGTATTCGCTCATCGCATTCGCGACGCTCGGCTACATGATCTGGGCCTATTACCGCGCGCCGTCGGTCGTGTTGTGGTACTCCCCGGCGCTGCGCTACGTGCCGCTCGTCGTAATGCCGATCGCGTTCGTCCTGATGGTGTGCGGCCTGCTGGAGCGCAATCCGACCCTGGTCGGGCAGGAACGGCTGCTCGAGACGGATGACGCGGCGCGCGGGATCCTGCGCATCACGCGCCATCCGCTGATGTGGGGTTTTGCGCTGTGGGCGGCGAGCCATATCCTCGCGCGCGGCGACGCGGCGTCGGTGATTTTCTTCGGCGGCTTCCTGGTGCTGGCGCTGTCGGGCACGGTGCTGATCGACCGGCGCAAGGCGGCCATTCTGGGCGACGACTGGCGGCGCTTTGCCGCAGTGACCTCGAACGCGCCGTTCGTGGCGATCGCCGCTCGCCGAAATCAGTTCAAGCCCGGGGAAATCGGCTGGTTGCGACCCGCGGCGGGGATTGCGCTCTACGTCGCGGTGCTGTTCCTGCATTCCACGCTATTCGGTGCGCAGCCGTATTAGCGGCAAGTAAGATTGCGTTCAGCACAGGTAGAATAGCGGCTCGCCCCAATCCCTTTTTGACCGATGGACATCTCCGAACTGCGCCAGGAGTATATGCGCGAGACTCTCGACGAGAAGGACGTCGCGCGCGATCCGCTCGAGCAATTCGCGTGGTGGTTCGACGAGGCGGTCAAGGCGCAGATGCCGATGGTGAACGCCACGACGCTCGCCACGGTGTCCCCCACCGGTCGGCCTTCGGCGCGCATCGTGCTCCTGAAAGGCGTCGATCACGGCGGCTTTGTGTTCTTCACCAACTACAAGTCGCGCAAGGGCCGCGAACTCACCGCGAACCCCGAGGCGGCGTTGCTGTTCTATTGGATCGAGCTCGAGCGCGAAGTCCGCATCGAAGGCCGGGTCGAGAAGATATCACCGCAGGAGTCCGACGAGTATTTCGGCAACCGCCCGCTCGGCAGCCGCCACGCCGCAATCGCTTCCCCGCAAAGCAAAGTGGTTCCCGACCGCGCAGCGCTCGAGGCGCTTTTCGCGGAGGCCGAACAACGCTATGGCGACAAGACGCCGCGTCCGGCGCACTGGGGCGGCTACCGCCTGCTGCCCGCTGCGATCGAGTTCTGGCAGGGGCGCGCGAACCGGCTGCACGACCGGCTGCTCTATACGCTCAAGCCCCGCGGCTGGAAAATCGAGCGCCTCGCGCCGTAGGGCGCAGCTTTAGCGCGCCATCAACCCGGCGGCAACTATTCGGCGCGATGAATCTGCGCCCTACGGTTTAGAGCCTAGCCATGCCAAATCAGGAACATTACGACCTGATCGTCCGCAACGCGACCATCGTCGACGGCACCCGGGCGCCGCGCTACTCAGGCGAAATCGGCGTGCGCGGCGGCAGGATTGCGAAGCTCGGCGCGCTCGGCAAGGCAGGCGCCAGCATCGAAGTCGATGCGTCGGGCCTGATCGCTGCGCCGGGCTTCATCGACGCGCACACGCACGACGACCGGCTGTTGCTGTCGGATCCGGACGTGATGCCCAAGTTAAGCCAGGGCGTCACCACGGTTGTCACCGGCAACTGCGGCATCAGTCTTGCGCATTCGCCAGCGCCGCACGGCGCGATCACTCCACCGCTCGACCTGCTCGACAGCGATGGCCACTGGTTCAGGTTCCCGGGTTTCCGCGCCTATCGCGAGGAACTCGAAGCCCGGCCGGCAGCGATCAATGCCGCGTGCCTCGCCGGCCACACCACGTTTCGCGTTGCGGCCATGGACCGGCTCGACCGCGCCGCGACGCCGGCCGAAATCGCCAGGATGCGCGAGATGGCGCGCGAATCGCTCGCCGCGGGGGCGATCGGCATCTCGACCGGCACCGCTTATCCGCCCGCCGCCTGCGCGACCACTGAAGAAATCGTCGAGGTGTGCCAGCCGCTCGGCGAATTCGGCGGTCTTTATGCAACGCACATGCGCAACGAGGACGACCGCATCACCGAGTCGATGGAGGAGACGTTCGGCATCGGCCGCGCGCTCGGCGTGCCGGTCGTCATTTCGCATCATAAGTGCGTCGGCACCGCGAACCACGGCCGCTCGCCCGCAACGCTGGCGCTGATCGAAAAAACCCTGCGCACGCAACCGGTCGGGCTCGACTGCTATCCGTACATCGCCTCGTCGACCGTGCTGCGCTACGACCGGCTCGAGCAATCATCGCGCATCATCATCACCTGGTCGAAGCCGCATCCCGAGTTCTCCGGCGTTGATCTGGGCGAAGTCGCGCGCCGTTTGCAGATGACGAAAGCCGATGCGGTCGAAGCGATCAAACCGGCGGGCGCGATCTATTTCATGCTCGACGAGCAAGACGTGCGGCGCATCCTCCAGTACGATCACACCATGATCGGCTCGGACGGGCTGCCGCACGACGCCAGGCCGCACCCCCGGCTGTGGGGCACGTTCCCTCGCGTGCTCGGCCATTACTCGCGCGATTTGAAGCTGTTCCCGCTCGAAACCGCGGTCTACAAGATGACGGGACTGACCGCCAAAACATTCGGACTGCGGGGGCGTGGCGTGCTGCAGGAGGGCGCACACGCCGATATCACGATTTTCGACGCCGCCACCGTGATCGACGCCGCCGATTTCGAACATTCGACGCGCCCCGCGTGCGGCATCGCAACGGTGATCGTCAACGGCGAAATCGCGTGGCGCGACGGCAGGCCGACCGGCGCGCGCGCCGGGTGCGTGCTTCAGCGCAGCGCGTGAAGCAATATTACAGGAAGTGGTGCGCGAGCCACCACGCGACTGCCGCGATGAACGCCGAGCACGGGATGGTGAAAATCCACGCCCAGACGATGGTGCCGGCGACCCCCCAGCGCACCGCCGAGAGCTTCTGCACCGAACCCACGCCGACGATGGAGCCGGTAATGGTGTGAGTGGTCGACACCGGCACGCCGAGCCCGGTCGCGAGAAACAGCGTGATCGCGCCGCCGGTTTCGGCGCAAAAGCCGCTCACCGGCTTCAGCTTCGTGATCTTCTGGCCCATGGTCTTGACGATGCGCCAGCCGCCGAACAGCGTGCCGAGCGCAATTGTGCCGTAGCAGGCGAACACCACCCACAGCGGGAGCGGATCCTTGGCTCCGAGGATGCCGCCGGAAATCAGCAGCATCCAGATGATGCCCATGGTCTTCTGCGCGTCGTTGCCGCCGTGACCGATGCTGTAGAGCGAGGCCGATATCAACTGCAGCCTGCGGAACCAGCGGTCGACCCGGCGCGGCGTCGAGCGCGCCCATACCCATGTCACCGCGAGCATCAGCACGATGCCGAGCACGAAACCGAGCGCCGGCGACAGCACGATAGCGGCCGCGGTCTTGAGGAAGCCGCTCACAATCAGGGTATACACACCGCCTTTGGCGACCGCCGCACCGCCAAGTCCGCCGATCAGCGCGTGCGACGAACTCGACGGGATCCCGTAGTACCAGGTGATGACGTTCCAGCTGATCGCGCCGATGAGCGCGCCGAAGATCACGTAATGGTCGATGATCTCGGGATCGATGATGCCTTTGCCGATGGTGGCAGCGACCGCGACACCGAAGATCAGGAACGCGATAAAGTTGAAAAACGCGGCCCACGCCACCGCCCATTGCGGCCGCAGCACCCGGGTCGAGACGATGGTCGCGATCGCGTTGGCGGCGTCGTGGAAGCCGTTCATGAAGTCGAACGCGAGCGCCACCGCGACCAGGAACACCAGCACTTCGTAGCTCATGCGGCTTGCCCCGCCATTCGTCCCGGCACCGGTCGCGCGCTCATGAGTTCTCGAGCACGATGCCCTGGATGATGTTGGCCACGTCCTCGCAGCGGTCGGTCACTGTCTCCAGGTGCTCGTAGACGGTGCGCAGCTTGATCAGCTCGCGCACGTCGGGCTCGTCGCGGAACAGGCGCGCGATCGCCGCGCGCATCACGTGGTCGGCGTCCGACTCGAGCCGGTCGATTTCGGTGCAGATCGTCATGATGGCGGCGGCATTGTCCATGCTGGAGAGCAGGGCGACGGCGCTTTGCATCTTCTCGCAGCAGACCACGCAGATGTCCGCGAGCTTTTTCGCCTCAGGCGTGGGGACCCGCACGTCATACAGGAACATCAACTGCGCCGCGTCCTCGATCAGGTCGAGAATGTCGTCCATCTTGCCGATCAACTGGTGGATGTCGTCGCGGTCGATCGGCGTGATGAAGGTCTTGTGCAGCAACTCGATCGTGGTGCGGGTGATCCGGTCGGCGCGCTTTTCAATCGACTCGATGTTGTGGGCGCGGCGCTCGAGGTCATTCCCGCTCGCCATCAGCGCGGCGAGCTCGCGGCTGCCCTGCACCACCTGCCCGGCGTGTTCGTTGAACAATTCGAAGAACCGGCCTTCCTGCGGCATCAGGCGCCCGAACATGGAATCCCCCTTACGAACATGAACTGCATGCGATTGAACTTACCGGACGCAGCAGCGGCGCGCGTATTTTACCCTGTTTCGCTGCGGCTCACAGTAAGCGGAGGGCACAGGAATGAGGTTGCCGCAGGCGAAATACGGAACGTGCCGCGCAAACGCGGGTACAATCGCGCCTCTAAGCCCGCTCTCCGGGACGAAACATGCAGGTTAACGGGCTCGCCCCAGTTCAGCGTTGATACTCTACCTCGTACTGCCCACCATTCTGCTGCACCTCGCGTTCGCGGGGTGCCGCGTCAACCTGTCGCTGTTCGCGCTCAGCCTCAACGCGACACCTTTGACGGTGGGCGTGATCGTGTCGCTGCTCGCGCTGCTGCCGATGATTTTCGCGGTCAGCGCGGGACGCGTGATGGATCGCATCGGCGTGCGCGGACCCATGCTCGCCGGCGCGGGCGCGACGATTGCGGGCATAGCGCTCGTCTATGCGGTGCCGCGGATCGAAGTGCTGTTCATCGCAAGCCCGCTCGTGGGCGCCGGTTTCATGCTGTATCACATGGCGGTCAACCACGCGGCGGGCTCGATCGGCGTGCCGGAAGACCGCGTCCGCAATTTCAGTATGCTCGCGCTCACGTTTTCGACGTCCAATTTCCTTGGCCCGATGCTGACCGGCTTCGCGATCGACTGGATCGGGCACCGCCAGACCTTCCTGCTGCTGGCGGGAAGCGCGGCACTGGCGCTCGCCGTGCTGCTCGTCAAGCGGCTCGAGGTCAAGCGCCACAAACACGCGGATACGCCCGGCAAGGAGCGGCGCATGGCGGATCTGTGGCGCGACCGCGGCATGCAGCGCGTTTTCTTCGTCAGCGGCGCGTTGTCGATGGCATGGGATCTCTTCACTTTCGTCGTGCCGATTTACGGCTCGCAGATCGGCCTGTCAGCCTCGGTGATCGGCCTCATCCTGGGCGCCTTCGGCGCGGCCATCTTCATCGTCCGCCTCGCGCTCCCGCTGTTCGCGCACCGCGTCAACGAATGGCGCCTGCTCATCATCGCGATGGTGGCGACGGGCGCCGGCTTCTTCGTGTTTCCGCTGGTGACCACGGTGCCGGTGCTGATCGCATTTGCATTCATACTCGGCGTCGGTCTCGGCGGCACGCAGCCGATCCTCATGTCGCTGCTCTATACTCACGCACCGCCCGGCCGCGGCGGTGAGGCGGTCGGCGTGCGCACGCTGCTCCTGAACTTCAGCCAGGCCGGCATACCGCTGCTGTTCGGCGCGCTCGGCGCGGCGCTCGGCATCGCGCCGGCGTTCTGGGCCATGGCGACCGTGCTCGCGGGCGGAGGCTACTGGCTGCGCAAACGCTGAACGCCAAATTGACTTTGCGCGGGCGACGGCTCAATACTAATCGTGATCGAGTGCAGAGACTGGCTCGCGCGGATTTCAATAGATCGGCCCATCTGTCGTACTAAACGAGAACAACATGCTTACTGGCGACCTACGCAATCAAATCGACCGTATCTGGGATGCCTTCTGGTCCGGCGGCATCTCGAATCCCCTCGAAGTCATCGAGCAGATCACCTACCTGCTGTTCCTCAAGCGCCTCGACGATCTTCATACGCTGGAGGAACTGAAGGCCACACGCCTGAAGCGCCCCATCGAGCGACGCGTCTTCCCCAAGGGCAAGGATTCCAAGGGCCGACCCTACGACGACTTCCGCTGGTCGCGGTTCAAGAATTTCGATCCGCGCGAAATGTTTACCGTGGTGAGCGACCACGTGTTCCCGTTCCTGCGCACGCTGGGCGGCGACGACTCCACTTACGCGCATCACATGAAGGATGCGCGCTTTACGATCCCCACGCCCGCGTTGCTCGCCAAGGTAGTGGACCTGCTCGACCACGTGCCGATGGAGGACCGCGACACCAAAGGCGATGTCTACGAATACATGCTCGGCAAGATCGCCAGTGCCGGGCAGAACGGGCAGTTCCGCACACCGCGCCACTTCATCCGCCTCATGGTCGAGATGACGGCGCCCAAGCCCACTGACGTCATGTGCGACCCGGCCTCCGGCACCTGCGGCTTCGTTGTCGCCGTGGGCGAATACCTGCGCGAGCATCACCCCGAAATCTTCCGCGACGCGAAGCTGCGCGAGCACTTCCATCACGGCGTGCTGTTCGGTTCGTCGAATGCACACAAGACGCTGCGCAGGCTGCTGGTCGAGGATCAGAAACTCGATGCGGTACCCGGCAAGTCATTTTCGATTTGGAAATCCGCCTCCCACCCTTGGCGGAGCAGCGGCGGATCGCGGAATTGCTGGACGGGTCGGAGGCACTGCGGGCCAAGCGCCGGGCCGCCCTCACCCAACTCGACTCCCTCACCCAAGCCATCTTCCTCGACCTGTTCGGCGATCCCGTAGTGAATCCAAGAGGTTGGCCGTTGAAGAAATTCGGCGACGTCGGAACACTCGACCGTGGAGTTTCAAAACATCGTCCTAGAAATGCGCCGCACCTACTCGGTGGTAAGCATCCGCTGGTACAGACTGGGGAGATTGCAAACTGCGGCGGCTACATCCATAGCCACAAGAGTACCTATTCCGATCTTGGCTTGCGGCAGAGCAAGATGTGGTCAGCAGGCACGCTGTGCATCACGATTGCCGCAAACATTGCCAAGACGGGAATTCTGACGTTTGACGCATGTTTCCCTGACAGCGTCGTTGGGTTCCGTGCGGAAGACCCGGCGACTGTTGAATTCGTTCGCACATGGCTTTCATTTCTGCAAAAGGCCCTTGAAGACAGTGCACCGGAGTCCGCGCAAAAAAACATCAACCTGGCAATTCTCCGCAATCTTGACGTTCCTATCCCACCTATCCCCCTTCAACGCGACTTCGCCCGCCGCGTCGCCGCCGTGGAGAAACTGAAAACCGCGCACCGCGCCTCGCTGGCCGAACTGGACGCGCTCTTCGCCTCTCTCCAGCACCGCGCCTTCCGGGGTGCCTTGTAGGCCCGTGCGGCGCGGAGGCACGTCCAACCTGCGATTCCGGTCAAACATGGGCTTGGTAATTGTCCGAAAAACGTGCTATTTTTCGGTCAAATAGAATTCTTGAACTACTCCTCCAGCCCCATGCCACGCGCCGCCTCGCCCAACAGCATCGACACGCAGATTAGCAAGCGCGTGCAGCGCAGCGCGCGCGGCACGGTGTTCACGCCGGCCACGTTCACGGCGCAGGGCAGCCGCGCGGCCATTGACAAGGCACTCCAGCGGCTGGTGACGCAGGGTACGCTGCGCCGCCTCTCACGCGGCCTGTACGACAAGCCGCGGCAGGACGAGTTGCTGGGCACGTTGTGGCCGTCTGTCGATGCCGTGGTCAAGGCACTGGTGGGCAAGGACAAGCTGCGGGTGCAGCCCTCCGGGGTGTATGCGACTAATCTGCTGGGCCTGTCGGAGCAGGTGCCTGCCAAGGTGGTGTTCCTGACCGACGGCGCCAGCCGTTCGGTGCGCGCCGGGCCGATGCACCTTGCGTTCAAGCGTACTTCGCCGCGCAACATGGCGACCGCCAACCGGTTGAGCGGCCTGGTGATTCAGGCCTTCAAAAGCTTGGGGCCGCAGCACATCACGCCGCAGCGCCTGGCGCATTTGCGCAAAACGCTGCCCGCCACCGAGCGCGCCAAACTGCTGGGTGACCTCGCGCTTGCTCCAGCGTGGATGCAGCCGATGCTGCGCGACCTTGCGCAGGATGAGCCGATGGCACCTAAGACGCTGACCCGGAAGGCTTCGGTGAGAAAGGCCGGGGGATGAATCCGGCCGCGCAGTTCCTGTCACTGGAGCCGCAACGCCGCGCCCTCGCGTTTGAGCAAGCGGCCACGCGGCGCGCGGTGGACGCGGTGATCATCGAGAAGGACTTCTGGGTGTGCTGGCTGCTGGGGGTGTTGTTCTCTCACCGCGAGCTGGCGCCCCATTTCGTGTTCAAGGGCGGCACGTCGCTGTCCAAGGTGTTTGGTGTGATCGACCGGTTTTCGGAGGATGTGGATTTGTCGGTGTCGCCCGCGTTTGTGGGCGCGGATGCACACGCTTTCGATGCGCTGGCGAGCCGCACCCGGCGTGATGCCGCCATGGCCGAGATGCAGCGCCAGTGCAGCGTGAAGGTCGAGGAGACCATCGCGCCGCTGCTCGATGCGGCCGTTTGCGAAGCACTGGGCCCGCCGACAGGCGGCGGCCACTGGCTGCACTACGAACTGAACGAACGAACGCATTCGCCGATTCTTAACTTTCACTACCCGGCCACGCAGACAACCGGGCTGAATTACGTACCACGCGCCGTGACGCTGGAACTGGGTTCGCTAACCGATCAGCAGCCGGTGGGGCGGCATGCGATCCGCCCTTGGGTGGCGGAGGAATTCCCTGCTGCATTTTCGGATTGGCAGTGCGAAGTTACTGCGCTGGAACTGGCGCGCAGCTTTTGGGAGAAGGCCACCATCCTGCACGCCGAATACCATCGCCCGCAAGATCAACCCACGCCAGACCGCTATGCACGCCACTATGCCGATCTGGCGCGCCTGCTCGATCATCCAAACGCGGCGGCGTTTATGGAGGACAAAGCGCTGGCTGCACGCGTGGTGGACTGGAAGAGCCGGGTGTTCGCACGGGGCTGGGCACGCTATGACTTGGCCCGGCACGGCAGTTTCAAGCTCCAGCCACCGATCCATCGGCAGGCGGCACTGGCGCAGGATTATGCCACCATGCGCCCCATGTTCCTAACCGAGCCGCCACCCTTTGCGCAAGTGATGCAACGGCTGGCTGCCGCGGAGCAGACAATCAACGCCTTGTGAGAGCATGACGATGCCCTCCAGCAACTTTGCTTTCCTGCAAGCCGATTTTCCGGCACCGTTCGAAGCGGCGGCGAAGGCCGAGTTGCTGGCATGCTGATCCGCGTACGGCCTGCTTCTATGTGCGTCGCGCACTGGAACTCGCGGTGGCCTGGGCCTACAAGCACGATAGTTCGCTACGGCTTCCCTATCAGGACAACTTGAGCGCGCTGATCCACGAGCCGACTTTCAAGACTGCCGTAGGCGAAGCGGTGTTCAACAAGGCCCGAGTCATCACGCAACTCGGCAATCAGGCCGTTCATAGCCATCGACCTATTCAGCAGTCGGATGCGCTGATGGCGGTGCGCGAGCTGTTCCATGTGGGCTACTGGCTTGCTCGCACTTACGGACGAGTGGCGCGTCCGGCACCTGGGTTGACGTTCGATGCCAACGCGCTGCCCAATATTGCGCCCGTCCCCAAGCAGACCATCGAGCAATTGCAGAAGCTGGAGGCTGGGCTACGCGAGCGCGACGAAAAACTCGTCGTGCTGCTGGCCGACAAGACGGCGCTGGATGAGGAACTCAAGTGCCTGCGCGCCGCAGTGGCCGAGGCGAAGAAAGTTGCCGCAGCGCAGCTTGATACGCATGATTATTCCGAGGCCGAGACCCGCGACTACTTCATCGATCTGCTGTTGAAGGAAGCCGGCTGGCCGCTCGACAAGCCGCAGGACCGTGAGTTTCCCGTGACGGGCATGCCCAACGAGACGGGCGAAGGATTCGTCGACTACGTGTTGTGGGGTGACGACGGCAAACCGCTAGGCGAAGCCGAGGCTAAGCGCACCAGGCGCGACCCGCGCGTGGGTCAGCAGCAGGCCAAGCTCTACGCTGATTGTCTGGAGAAGCAGTTAGGCCAGCGTCCAGTGATTTTTTACTCCAATGGGTACGACCATTGGCTGTGGGATGACGCGAGTTACCCGCCGCGCGCGGTGCAGGGTTTCTACAAGAAGGACGAGCTCGCGCTGCTGATCCAGCGTCGTGGCAGCCGTAAGCCACTCGCTGACGCGACGATCAACGAAGCAATCGTCGAGCGGTTCTATCAGACGCGGGCGATCCGCCGCATTTGCGAGGCGTTCGAGCGCGACCATGACCGCAAGACGCTGGTAGTGATGGCGACAGGTGCCGGCAAGACGCGCACGGTCAGCTTCGAGCGGTTCCGGGCCAAGGCGCGCGCCTTTCTCAGGGCGCACGAAGACCATATCGCCATTCATAAGTTGCGAATGAACAAACCGCTCACCAAGGCTGATCTGGGCGAGCTGGAACGGATGCTGGTCGCGAGCGAGGTGGGCGGCTTTGACGATCTGTACAAAGCCAAGGCGCAGAACAATGGCCTGGGACTTTTCGTCCGCTCGCTGGTAGGACTCGACCGCGAGGCGGCCAAGCAGTCGTTTGCGGGCTTCCTTGCCGGGAAAACGCTCAGCGCAAAGCAGATCGAGTTCGTAAACCTGGTCATCGATCACCTGACCGAGCGAGGTGTGATGGAACCAGCGTTACTTTATGAGTCGCCCTTCACTGACTTGAATCCGCAAGGACCTGATGGAATTTTCAGCTCGGCGCAGGTGGATGAGATAGTCTCACTGCTCGACGAGGTCCGACAGCGCGCTGTCGCGTGAAACAAAGACGGTCAGTCTTCTCCCGCCAGAAACATTGGAAAAGATTGAGCGGAATCACGCGTGGATGACAGGTCGGGGTCTTGGGTGTTAAATTCCTCTGGTTTCCCACGGAGAAAAGGCCATGCCCAAAATGTCAGCCGGGCGCGCGGTGATCGAATCGCTGCACGCCGAAGAAGTCCGTTACGTTTATGGAATCGTAGGCTCGTGCATGATCGAAATCATCGACGAGTTGCATGACCGGCAGGACATTGCGTGGATCGGGACACGGCACGAGCAGGGCGCAGCGCACATGGCGGATGGTTACGCGCGGGTCTTTCAGGAAATCGACCAGGTGGCGATGTTCAAGCCGCTCACCAAGTGGAGCGCGCAGGCGCCCCGGGCAGACATGATTCCCGAGCTGTTTCGCCATGCGTTCCGGGTGGCCACGAGCGGTAAGAAGGGGCCGGTCCACGTCGACCTGCCGCGGGATATTCTCAACGAAGAGATTGACGTGGAAATGCCTCCGCCGGCACGCTACCGCGACGAGCGCGCCGGGCCCGCGCACCCTGAGGCGGTGAGCGCCGCTGCCGCAGCGCTGCTGCGCGCCCGTCGGCCGGTCATCGTAGCCGGCCTCGGCGTGGGCGACAGCAACGCGCGCGCCGAATTGCTGGAGCTTGCCGGGATGCTCTCGGCGGCGGTCGTCACCTCGTATTCGCGCAACGACGTGGTTCCGGCCGAGCACCCGCTGGTGGTCGGGCCGATCGGCCGCGCGGGAGCACCGGAAGCGCGCGCCTCGCTGCAGGGCGCGGATCTCGTGCTGGCAGCGGGAACGCGG